>NZ_JBFTHX010000011.1:0-201801 GCF_056394465.1 Variovorax sp. 10N432 | reverse complement strand
TGCATAAACCACGCCCGGCGATGCACAGACCAGGTTGGCGCCGCTGTCCCACTGGGTGCGCTCGCGCTGGTAGTCGCTGCCGCCGGCCTCGACCACGCGCAGCTTCTTGAAGCCGAGCGCCTGGGCCACGACGTCGACGAAGGGCTTGTTCTCGGCATGCAGTTCGACGCCGCTCGGATGGCTGCTCGGACGGTACGAGTAGGTGCGCGTCTGGTTCATGAAGTCCGGCGCCAGCAGCACGCAGTCGCGGTCGGCGAAGGTGAACACGGTGTCGAGGTGCATCGCGGCGCGGATCTTGGGCATGGCCGCGACGATGACGCGCTCGGCTGCGCCCTTCTTGAACAGCGTGGCCGCCAGCTGGCTGATGGCCTGGCGCGAGGTCCGCTCGCTCATGCCGATCAGCACGTTGCCCTTGCCTATCGGCATCACGTCGCCGCCTTCGAGAGTGGCCAGGCCGTGGTCTTCGGTCGGGTCGCCCCACCAGACGTTGACCTTGCCGGCGAAGTCGGGGTGGAACTTGTAGATCGCGGTGGTGAGGATGGTTTCCTCGTGGCGCGCCGGCCAGTACAGCGGGTTCAGCGTCACGCCGCCGTAGATCCAGCAGGTGGTGTCGCGCGTGTAGAGCGTGTTGGGCAGCGGCGGCAGCAGGTATTCGGTGACGCCTGCGGCCTCGCGCACGACCTCCAGCGCCTTGCCGCCGACCGACTCGGGGAAGTCGTTGGTCGACAGCCCGCCGATCAGCGTCTCGGCCAGCTTGCGGTTGTCCAGGCCCTCGAGGTAGCTGCGCAGCTCGTCGATGAAGCCGAGGCCGACCTGGTTGGGCACGACCTGGTTGTCGAGGATCCACTTCTTGCCCTCGGGCACCGCCACCGTCTCGGCCAGCAAATTGTGCATCTCGACCACCTCGACGCCGCGGTCGCGCATCTTGGTGACGAAGTCGAAGTGGTCGCGCTTGGCGTTCTCGACCCACAGCACGTCGTCGAACAGCAGCTGGTCGCAGTTGCTCGGCGTCAGGCGCGAATGGGCCAGGCCGGGGGCGCACACCATCACCTTGCGCAGCTGCCCGACTTCCGAGTGCACGCCGAAGGTTGTCTCTTTCGCTTCTTTGGTCGCCATGATGTTCTCCAGGAATCCGATGAGTGAACGGTATATCCAGCCTGTGACTAGATGGTGATGGTGCCGGTCGCGAGCCCGTAGATGCCCACCACGGCACCCACTGCCGCGACCAGGAAAATGACCCAGTCAGTGACCGTGAAGACGGTCTTGTCCTGCTCGCGCCGGGCCCAGATATAGAGCAGCGTGCCGGGCGCATAGAGCACCGCCGACAGCAGGATGAACTTGAGGCCGCCGGCGTAGATCATGAAGACCGTGTAGATCACCGCCACCGACGCCATGACCAGGTCGCGCGTGCGCTCCTCGGGGCGCAGTTCGTACGTCTCTGCGCGCTTCGAGATCATGAAACCGTAGGCGGCCACGAACAGGTACGGGATCAGCGCCATCGCGCTGGTGAGGTTCAGCATCAGCGCGAAGGCATCGTTCGAGAAGTAGGTGGTGATCACCAGCAGCTGGACGATGATGTTCGACAGCCACAGTGCGTTGGCCGGCACCTGGTTGGCGTTCTCCCTGGCGAAGATCGCCGGCATGTCCTTGGTCTTCGCCGCGGTGAACAGCACCTCGGCGCAGATCAGCGACCAGGCCAGGTAGGCACCCAGCACCGAGATGATCAGCCCGACACTCACGAAGATGGCACCCCAATGGCCAACCACCGCCTCCAGCACCGCGGCCATCGAGGGCTGGCGCATGCCGGCGATGTCCGCGCGCTGCAGCGCCGCATAGGGCAGCATCGTCACCAGCACCATCAGGCCGGTGACGCCGATGAAGCCCAGGATGGTGGCCTTGCCGACGTCCGCGCGCTCCTTGGCAAAGCGCGAATAGACGCTGGCGCCCTCGATGCCGAGGAACACGAACACCGTGACCAGCATGGTGGCGCGCACCTGCTCGAAGATCCCGCCCTCCAGCCCGCCGCCGTACAGGTTGGCGCTGAACAGGTCCATCTTGAAGGCGAAGGCCAGGAGCACGATGAAGACCAGGATCGGGATGATCTTGGCGACCGTGACCACGCTGTTGATGAAGGCCGCCTGCTTGATGCCGCGCAGGATCATGAAGTGGAACAGCCAGATGCCCACCGAGGCGACCACGATCGCCACCACCGTGTTGCCGTCGCCGAAGATCGGAAAGAAGGCGCCCAGCGTGGACTTGATGAGCACCCAGTACGACACGTTGCCGATGCAGCTGCCGATCCAGTAGCCGAAGGCCGACAGGAAGCCGGGGTAGTCGCCGAAGCCGGCCTTGGCATAGGCGAAGACGCCGGCGTCGAGGTCGGGCTTGCGTTCGGCCAGCGACTGGAAGACCCGCGCCAGCATGTACATGCCGGTGCCGGCGATGAGCCATGCGATGACGGCGCCGAGCGGGCCGGTCGCGTTCGCGAAGGTGCGAGGCAGGGAAAAGATCCCCGCGCCGACCATCCCGCCCACCACCATCGCGGTGAGCTGCATGCGCGACATCTTCTGGTCAGTCGAAGCCATTCCTACTCCTTGTTCTTCTATGCGAAATGTTTCGGCTGCAGGATTGATCCGTCAATGGGGTTTGTCAAGGCGCACGCATACGCACGCTGCGGAGTCCGGGTGGGCACGAACTCCCACACCAGGCAGGCACCGACCTCGCACAGGTTGTCCTTGCGGCGCAGCAGCACGCTGTTGTCGAGCCATGCCCCTTTTTTGGGCATTGAACACGGACCCTTCCGCGTCGGCAATCCGGACGAAAAGGACAGTACGTCTTGACAATGCCGGCAACTCTGCCCTCTCGGCCACCGCGCTGATCCAAACGACAGCAGGCCGCGTAGAAGCGACCGGGGCACCGCGTCGGTGCCGACCGTTCGAGGAAATGCGGGCATGCCGAATCACATCGCAGGAGCGATCAGCTGGGTCGAGAAGGGGCGGGTGCCGGACCGCGTCGTGCGTTTCGGCATCCGTCGACTGCTGAAAGACCGACTGGCCGAAATGAAAGCCGGCGACAGGGCCGCCACCGCCCGGCTGACGCGCGAATTCATCGCCGCGATGCACGGCGCAGAGTTGGCACCCCTGGCCGACAAGGCCAACGAACAGCACTACGAACTGCCGGCGGGCTTCTTCGCGGAGGTGCTTGGCAACCACCGCAAATACAGCAGCGGCTACTGGCCCGCCTCCGACTTCACGCTCGACCAGGCCGAGGCCGCGGCGCTCGCGCAGACATGCGAGCGCGCCGGGCTGGCCGATGGCCAGGACGTGCTGGAGCTGGGATGCGGCTGGGGCTCGCTGAGCCTGTGGATGGCCGAGCGCTATCCGGCCAGCCGGATCACCGCGCTGTCGAATTCGCAGAGCCAGCGTCAACACATCGAGGCCGAGGCCCGGCGCCGCGGCCTGCGCAACCTGTGGGTCGTCACCCGGGACATCAATGCCTTCGACACCCACGAGCGCTTCGATCGGATCGTCTCGGTGGAGATGTTCGAGCACCTGCGCAACTGGCCGAGGGCCTTCGCGCGTGTCTCGCGCTGGCTGGCGCCGCACGGCCGCTTCTTCATGCATGTCTTCACGCATCAGGAGGCGCCCTATGCCTTCGCGGCGCGCGACGACAGCGACTGGATGAGCCGCCACTTCTTCTCGGGCGGCATGATGCCGAGCGACGACCTGGCGGCGCGCTGCCAGGACAGCCTGCGGTTGGTGGAACAGTGGCGCTGGGACGGCACGCATTACCAGCGAACGGCTGAAGCCTGGCTTCGCAACATGGACCGGCGGGCGCAAGCCCTGCGCCCGCTGTTCGCGGCCACCTACGGCGCCGAGGCCGACATCTGGTGGAACCGGTGGCGCGTGTTCTTCATGTCGGTGGCCGAGCTGTTCGGCTTTGCCGGCGGCCGGCAGTGGGGCGTGAGCCACTACCTGTTCGAGAACGCGCAGCGCGATGCTTGAAAGATCGGCGCTGCCGCATGTCGCATTCGTCGGCCTGGCCGGGCTGGCATTGATCGTCGGCCTCGCGCTGCTCACCTGGCTGGCCAGCCTGCGCCAGCGCGACGCCAGCCTGGCGGACCGCGCCTGGCCGGCCTTCATGGGCGGCGCGACGCTGGTCTACGCGGCACTGCTGCCCGCCTCCGGCGTGCGCAGCCTCTGCATGGTGGTGCTCGCCCTCGCCTGGTCGCTGCGGCTGGGTATCTACATCACGCTGCGCAACCGGGGCCACGGCGAAGACCGCCGCTACCGGCAGATGCGCGAGCGCAACCAGCCGAATTTCGGATTCAAGAGCCTGTACCTGGTGTTCGGATTGCAGGCGCTGCTGGGATGGACCGTCACGGCGCCGCTGCTGGTCGGCATGGCGGGAACCCGCCCCTTCGGCCGGCTCGATGCGGCGGGGTTCGCGCTGGCGGCCTTCGGCGTCGTCTTCGAGGCGGTCGCCGATGCCCAGATGGCGCGTTTCAGGTCCCTTCCAGCGCAGCGCGCACGCGTGATGGACCGCGGCCTGTGGCGCTACAGTCGGCATCCCAACTATTTTGGCGAAGCTTGCGTCTGGTGGGGGGTCTGGCTGATGGCCCTGTCCGCCGCCGGGTGGGCGGGTGCCTGGTCCGTCATTTCGCCTGCGCTCATGACGTTCCTGCTGCTGCGCGTGTCCGGCGTCAGCCTGCTCGAGCAGGACATCGCCGAGCGCCGGCCCGCCTACCGGGACTACATCGCGCGCACCAACGCCTTCATCCCCGGCCCGCCGCGCAAGGACCCCGCATGACATTCAGACAATTCGCCATCGCCTATGGCGCCACCGCCGCGGTCTTCCTGACGCTCGACGCCATCTGGCTGAGCCTGATGGCGGATCGCCTGTACCGGCCGGCCCTGGGCCACATCATGCTGGAGCGCTTCGCGCTGGCTCCCGCCATCGGCTTCTATGCGATCTACATCCTGGGCGTGGTGGTGTTCGCGGTGGCTCCCGCGCTTCGGCAGCGCAACTGGCCGGCGGCGCTCGGCTTGGGCGCCCTGCTCGGGCTCGTCGCCTATGCGACCTACGACCTCACCAACCAGGCGACGCTGAAGGGCTGGCCCTGGCCGGTGACGTTGGCCGACCTGTGCTGGGGCACGGCCGTGACCGGCGTGTCGGCGGCGGCGGCCTGCTGGACGGCTGCCCGCTGGGGTGGCCGAGCTGCGGGCTGAAGCGGCTGCACGCCGCTCCGACTACATCCCGACCAGCGACCCCAGCATGCGGGCAATCGCGCCCTGAAACATCACGCGCCCCTCGACCGAGGCCAGGCAGATGCATTCGCCGGCCGCCAGCACCTTGGGCTGGTGATGGATGTCGCCGTCGGCCTCGTCGAAATCGCCCGGACCGAACAAGGCCCGGCCATCATGGAAGGCACCGTGCAGCACCTGGGTCAGCTCGCTCCGGCTGTGGGTGTGGAAGGGCAGCTCCTTGCCGGCGCCGATGCGCAGCAGAAAGACATTGGCCGCGGGGTCGTAAGGCACGGTGACCCGACTCCAGCGCATGCCGGGCCCGAGCCAGCGCCAGGCCGTGGCGCTGCAGCCATGGAGCGCGCGAGGCCACGACATGCCCGCGGGCAGCGCTGGCCGGCTGCTGCGCCGAGGCGCCGCCTTGGCTTTCGGCGCCGGGGGCGGCGCGTCGATCGCCGCCATGGCTTCGGCGAGCGACTGCGAAGGCAGCACCGCGGGGGCCAACTGCTCCAGCATGGCGCCGCCGATCGATTCGAGCTCGCGCAGGCGGGCCTGGCACTCGGCACACCCTTCCACATGGCTGGCGACCAGCAGCGAATGCCCGCTGGAAAGGGTGCCGGCCGCCTGGGCCAGCAAGAGTCCGTCGTCCGGATGATGGTGGATCATGGTTCAAGCTCGTCGAGCAAACGACGCAGGTGGTTCACGGCCAGCCGCACGCGGGACTTGACCGTGCCGAGGGGAATGCCCAGGTCTTGCGCGATCCGGGCATGGGGCTGATCCTCGTAGAAAGAAAGATGCAGCACTTGCGCCTGCTCGGCGGACAGCCGGGAAAGCGCTTCGCGCACGCTGCGCTCGCGGCGCCCGGCGCGCAACTGCTCGTCGAGCGGCGGGGCGGTGTCGGGCAGTTCGGCGCCGTCGTTGTCTTCGCCATCGACGAACACGCCTTGGCCCTGGCGCCGGAAATGGTCCACCCGCAGGTTGCGCGCGATGGTGAAGATCCAGGTCGACACGCCGGCCTGGCGCGGATCGAACATCGCCGCCTTGCGCCAGACGCTGACGAGGGTTTCCTGGGCCAGCTCCTCGGCCAGTCCCTCGGCACTGCCGCCGCGCATCAGGTAGGCCTTGACGCGCGGCGCGAAATGGCGAAAAAGCACGGCGAACGCCTGCCGGTCGCCCTTTTCGGCCACGGCCCGCAGCAGCTCGCTGAGTTCTTCGCTAGTCGGCATCGCTCCCCGGTTCTGATGCAGCGTCAGGATGGACCGGCTGGGCGGCCTGGGCAGGTCAGGCCTCGCGGCCGCTGCGGAGGACTGTCGCGCGGTGTTCATGGCCTTTGGTACGCACCAGGCCCGAAATTAGATCACAGCGATTTGCCGAAAAGTAATCCAAAGGCCGGCGGCCGGCGTAGAAGCCCGGGACCACCAGTGCCAGGATCGCCCGCCATGACAACCCATTTCGCGCCCGACGGCGTCTCCGCCACCCGCGCCGCCGACCGGCCCGCCCTCGACATCGCGGTGATCGGCAGCGGCATCTCTGGCCTTGCGGCCGCCTGGCTGCTGTCGCAGAAGCACCGTGTCACGCTGTTCGAGGCCGACCAGCGGGCCGGCGGCCACAGCCACACGGTCGACGTGCCGGCCATCGGCGGCCCGATCGCGGTCGACACCGGCTTCATCGTCTACAACGAGGCCGCCTATCCGAACCTGAGCGCGCTGCTGGCCCACTTGAAAGTGCCGACCCAGCCTTGCGAGATGTCCTTCGGGGTCAGCCTCGACGACGGCGCCCTGGAGTATTCGGGCAGCGGCCTGCGCGGCCTTTTCGCGCAGCCGAGCAACCTGGCGAGCCCGCGCTTCTGGTCGATGCTGCGCGACCTGGTCCGCTTCTACCGCCAGGCCCCCGGCGACGCCGAGCGCATCGGCATGATGCCGCTGGACGCCTACCTCGACCAGCGCGGCTACGGACGCGCCTTCCGCGACGATCACCTGTACCCGATGGCGGCGGCCATCTGGTCGACGCCGGCGGCACAGATCGGCAGCTATCCGACCGAGGCCTTCGTGCGCTTCTGCGAGAACCACCAGCTGCTCCATCTCGGCCAGCGCGATGCCTGGCGCACCGTGCAGGGTGGCAGCCGCAGCTACGTGCGGCGGATCACCGGCCTGCTCGGCGAACGGCTGCGGCTGGACAGCGCCGCGATCGAGGTGCGGCGCGGCGAGCAATGCGCCTTCGTGCGGTCCGCGCTCGGCGCCGAGGCCGAGCGCTTCGACCACGTGGTGATCGCGACCCACGCCGACCAGGCGCTGCGCCTGCTGCCCGACGCGAGCCTGGACGAGAAGCGCTTGCTCGGCGCCTTTCGCTACAGCCGCAACCGCGCCGTGCTGCACAGCGACCCGGCGCTGATGCCGCATCGCCGAGCGGTCTGGTCGAGCTGGAACTACGCGGCCGACCGCCGACGCCCGGACGCGTTGAGCGTCACCTACTGGATGAACCGGCTGCAAGGCATTCCCGAGGCCACGCCACTGTTCCTGACCTTGAATCCGATGCGAGACCCCGCCGCCGGCCACCTGATCCGCAGCGAGGTCTACGAGCACCCGATGTTCGATGCGGCGGCGATCCGCGCCCAGGCCGGGCTCTGGTCGCTGCAGGGCCGCGGCCGCACCTGGTTCTGCGGTGCCTACTTCGGCTCCGGGTTCCACGAAGACGGGCTGCAGGCCGGGCTGGCCGTGGCCGAGGCGGTCGGCCAGGTGCGCCGGCCATGGAGCGTCGCCAACGAATCGGGCCGACTCCGGTTGCCGACAGCTGGGTCGACGGTGGCATGAGCCTCCATTCGGCTCTCTACGTCGGCCGCGTGATGCACCAGCGGCTGCGGCCGGTGCGGCATCGGCTGGACTACCGGATGTTCTCGCTCCTGGTGGACGTGGACGAATTGGCCGATCTCGATCGGCGGCTGCGGGTCTTCTCGGTCGATCGCTTCAACCTGTTCAGCCTGCACCAATGCGACTACGGCGACGGCCGCGGCTTGCGCTCCCACGTCGATCGGCAGCTCGCCGCGGCCGGGCTTGGCACGGGCGGCCCGATCCGCCTGCTGAGCATGCCGCGCATCCTGGGCCATGTCTTCAATCCGTTGTCGGTCTATTTCTGCCACCGTGCGGACGGTGCGCTGCAGGCGATCCTGTACGAGGTCAACAACACCTTCGGCGAACGCCACGGCTACCTGATCCCGGTCGACGCCGCCGAAGCCAGCGGCGACTTGATCGCGCAGCAGTGCGACAAGCGCTTCCACGTCTCCCCCTTCCTCGGACTCGAGATGCGCTACGGCTTCCGCGTCGAGCCGCCGCGACCGGACCGGGAGGGGCTGGTCATCGGCGTGAGCGCGAACGACGCCAGCGGCGCGGTGCTGCATGCGCGGCTCGATGCCCGGCGCCGTCCACTCGGCGACGGCGCACTGCTGCGCGTCTTCGTCACCCATCCCCTGCTGGCGCTCAAGGTCGTGGCTGCGATCCACTGGGAAGCGCTGAAGCTGTGGATCAAAGGGGTGCGCCTGCACGCACGCCCAGCACCGCCGGCCACGCCGGTCACCATCATCCAGACCACCAAGGCCAGAGATTCATGAGTGCTTCTTCCTCTTCCTCCAACGGCTTCGCCGCCAACGCGAGCGCCGTCCGCCCGCCCGCCAGACCCGGTGCCGCTGGCGGCGGCCCGCTTCGCAAGCTGCTCGCGCGGCTGCTGCACGGCGTGAGCCATGGTGCGCTCAGCGTGCAGTTGCCGGATGGCGCCCGCCTCGAAGGCCGCGGCGTGGCCGACGGACCGCAGGCCTCGATCACGCTGCATCGCTGGCGCCCGCTGGCCCGGCTGCTGCTGCATGGCGACCTCGGGCTCGCGGCGTCGCACCGCGACGGCGACTGGAGCACGCCCGACCTGACCGCGCTGCTGGAGTTCGGCATCCGCAACGAAGCCAGCTGGGGCCGGGTGCTCGAAGGCTCGTGGTTGGCGCGTCGGCTCGGCGACCTGTTCCGTGCCAGCCGCGCCAACACGCGGCGCGGCAGCCGGCGCAACATCGCCTTCCACTACGACATGGGCAACGACTTCTATGCCCAGTGGCTGGACCCGGCACTGATCTATTCGAGCGCACTCTATGCGACAGGAGACGAGTCGCTCGAAGCCGCGCAGGCGGCGAAGCTCGATCGCATCATCGCCCTGCTCGATTTGCAGCCGCGCTCGACGGTGCTCGAGATCGGCTGCGGCTGGGGCGCCCTGGCCGCGGCGCTGGCCGCCCGCCACGGCGCCCGCGTCACCGGCTTGACGCTGTCGACCGAACAACTCGCGCATGCCCGGGAGCAGGTGCGTGCGCAGGGCCTCGGCGACGTCGACCTGCGCTTGCAGGACTACCGCGACGTGGATGGACGCTACGACCGCATCGTCTCGATCGAGATGCTGGAGGCGGTCGGCGAGCGCTACTGGCCGGTGTACTTCGACACGCTGCGCGAGCGGCTCGCCCCCGGCGGCTCGGGCGTGCTGCAGGTCATCACCATCGCCGAAGACTACTTCGACCGCTACCGGGGCAGCACCGACTTCGTCCAGCGTTTCATCTTCCCGGGCGGCAAGCTGCCGTCGGTGAGCGCGATGACGGCGCACGCCGAGCGCGCCGGACTCAGGCTGCAGACCGCGGAATCGTTCGGCGCGAGCTATGCACTCACCCTGGCCGAATGGCGCCGCCGCTTCCACGCGGCCTGGCCGGCCATCGCCGCACTGGGCTACGACGATGCGTTTCGCCGGCTGTGGGAGTACTACCTGTGCTATTGCGAAGCAGGCTTTCGCAGCGGCCGCGTCGACGTGGGTCTTTTCAGTTTCTCGCACGCCTCGAAGAGCTGATCCGCTGCGCCCGCGCCTGCGTATCAAGAGCAGCCGTCGCGCATCTCGTGGCGGTGCACTCAACCAGGAGCACTCCATGCAGATCAGATTCAAACGCGCCGCTTCCATCGCCCTCGCCGTCTCGCTCGCCGTCGGTGCCGCTTCGGCCATGGCGCAGGTGATGGTCGGCGGCGCGCCGATGCTGCCGACCAAGGACATCATCGACAACGCGGTGAATTCGAAGGACCACACCACGCTGGTGGCGGCGGTCAAGGCCGCGGGCCTGGTCGACACGCTCAAGGGTCCGGGCCCCTTCACGGTGTTCGCGCCGACCAACGAAGCCTTCGCCGCGCTGCCCGACGGCACCGTCGACATGCTGCTGAAGCCGGAGAACAAGGGCAAGCTGACCACCATCCTCACCTACCACGTGGTGCCCGGCAAGATCGACGCCGCGACCTTGCTGAAGCAGATCAAGGACGGCGGCGGCATGGCGTCGCTGAAGACGGTGGCCGGCGGCGCACTGACCGCCAAGACCGCGAACGGCAAGGTGATGGTCGTCGACGCCAACGGCAACGCGGCCAACGTGACCATCGCCGACGTCATGCAGTCCAACGGCGTGATCCACGTGGTCGACAAGGTGCTGCTCCCAAAGTAAGACCCCGGCGCATCGCCACGCTCATCCAATTCACCAGGACAACGCCATGAACTCCAGACAGATCGCCATCGCGGCCCTGTGCGGCCTCTCGGCTTTCGGCGCCCAGGCTTTCCAGGGCGAGCAGAACCCGCTGCCGCCGCCGCCCTTCCAGTCGATGCAATCGCGCGCCGAAGTGCGCGCGCAAGCCCTGCAGCCGATCGCGATCAGCAATGGCGGCACCGGCGTCGCGGCGCGGGTCGACATGGCCGACCGCGCGCAGGTGCGCGCCGGCGCGCGCGCCATCAGCGCCGAAGGCGCCGCGGCCTACGGCGACACGACGACGCGCTGGCGCTAAGCCGGCAGCGCCGGAATCGGCAGGTCGTCGAAGCGCCGGAACTCCTGCAGCGAGAAGCTGCTCTGCACCTGCCTGGCACCCGGCAGGCGGTGCAGCCGGGTGGTCAGCAACTCCGAATAGGCATCGAGGTCCTCGGCCACCACCATCAGCAGGAAGTCGGCGTTGCCGGTGATGCCGTGGAACATCACGACCTGCGGGATCGCCAGCACCGCCTCGACGAACTCGCTCGAGCGCGCCTCGGTCTGGAAGTCGATGCTGATGCTGACGAAGGCCACCACGCCATAGCCCAGCGCCCGGCGGTTCAGCCGTGCGTGGTAGCCATCGATCAGCCCCGACTCCTCCAGCCGCTTGATGCGGCGCCAGCAGGGCGATTGCGAGAGCCCGGTCATCTGCGCCAGCTCGCCGGTGGTCAGGCGGGCGTTCTGCTGGAGGGCGGCCAGCAGCTGGCGGTCCGTGTCGTCCGATTCGACGCGCATAAAAAAACCTCCAATGGATTCTCTCTGGACAAAATTATGCGTCGATGAAAAAACAGTTGGCATGACGATCCTTCGAACGAAGAATCCGGGCCTGGCCTTGCCCTTCTCGACGGACTTCTTCATGACCACCCCCACCACCTCGCTGTTCAGCCATGTCCCGCCCTACGAGGGCGACCCCATCCTTTCGCTGATGGAGGCCTTCCAGGCCGACCCGCGGCCGCACAAGGTCAGCCTCAGCATCGGCGTCTATTTCGACGGCGAAGGCCGCCTGCCGGTGCTGCCTTCGGTGCGGCAGGCCGAGACCGCGCTGTCGCAGGACATCGGTGCCCGGCCCTACCTGCCGATCGAAGGCATCGCGGATTTCCGCGCCGCCGTCCAGCGCCTGCTGTTCGGCGCCGGCCACGAGGCCGTGGCCAGCGGCCGCATCGCCACCCTGCAGACCCTCGGCGGCTCCGGCGGCCTCAAGGTCGGCGCCGACTTCCTGCGCCGCTACTTTCCGGGCGCCGGCGTCTGGGTCAGCGACCCGACGTGGGACAACCATCGCGCCATCTTCGAAGGCGCAGGCCTCGAGGTCCGCAGCTACCCCTACTACGACCCGGCCACCGGCGGCCTCTGCTTCGACCGCATGCTGGCCAGCCTCGATGCCCTGCCGCGTCGCAGCATCGTGCTGCTGCACGCCAGCTGCCACAACCCGACCGGGGTCGATCTATCGAAGACCCAGTGGCAGGCGCTGATCCCGGTGCTGCGCGAACGCGAACTGATTCCATTCGTCGACATCGCCTACCAGGGTTTCGGCGATGGGCTCGACGAAGACGCCTTCGCGCTGCGCGCGCTGGCCGACGCCGGCATCCAGTTCTTCGCCGCCAATTCGTTCTCGAAGAACTTCTCGATGTACGGCGAGCGCTGCGGCGGCCTCAGCGTGGTGTGCAGCGACCGCGCCGCCGCCGACACCGTGCTGGGCCAGTTGAAGGCGACGGTGCGCCGCAACTACTCGACGCCGCCCACGCACGGTGCCCGCGTCATCAGCCGCGTGCTGAACGACCCCGCCCTGTTCGCGCTCTGGCGCGACGAAACGGCCGCCATGCGCCAGCGCATCCGCGCCATGCGCGAACGCCTGCTGGCGGTGCTCGACGAGAAGTTCCAGGGACGGCGCGACTTCGGCTACCTGGTCCGGCAGCGCGGCATGTTCAGCTACACCGGCCTCGACGAGGCCCAGGTGGCACGACTGCGCGACGACCACGCGGTCTACCTGGTGCGCTCGGGCCGGATGTGCCTCTCTGGACTGACCGGCGCCAATGTCGACCACGTGGCGCAGTCGATGGCGGCGGTGCTCGCGTGAAGCAGGTGGTCGACACCGGGCTGCCGCCGCTGGCGCAGCCGTTCTCGTGGGCGGTCAAGGCCAGGGGCCTGCTGTTCACGGCCCACGGGCCGGTGCGCGCCGACGGCAGCATCGACACCGGCACGATCGAGGACCAGGCCCGCCTGACCTTCGGCAACCTGCAGCGCGCGGTTGCCGCCGCCGGCGGCAGCCTCGAAGACGTCACCCAGGTGCTGATCTGCATGACCGATGTCAAGGACATGCCGCAGGTCGATCGCGTCTACCGCGAGTTCTTCGCCCCACCCTATCCGAACCGCTCGAGCATGGGCGTCTCGGGGCTGGTGGTGCCGGGCATGAAGATCGAGATCGTCGCCTACGCGGCGATCGACGACGACTAGGGGTCAGACCCCCGCCTGCTGGTGCCGGAACTCCTGCGTCCTGCCGCCGTAGCCGTAGGCAGCGGCGCGGGCATCGATCAGGTGCACGTACGAGACCTCGTGCAGGTTGCTCCTGAGCGCGGCCATGGCGTCGAAGATCGCGCGCAGGTAGCGCGCCTTCTCGGCCTTGGTGTTGGTCTCGTCGGTGATGCTGATGTCCAGGTGGAAGGCCGACTTCCCGAGTTCGGCGAGCGACTGGCCGCCGATGAACCAGCTCTCGGCGCCGATGTATTGCACCGTGATCGCGATCACGGGCAGCTTCTTGTCGAGCACGGACTGGGTCAGCTCGGCCACCGTATCGACCACCTTGCGCGTGAGCTGCGGGTCGGGCTGGCCGGACAGATGAATGACGATGTGGGGCATGGTGCGTTGCTTTCCTCGTTGATCGAAGGCCCATTGTGAAATTCGCAGATCCTCCTGAAAAGCGGGAAGATATGATACGTGCCATCTGTTTCATGAATGAATGTGCGCATGCAGCCGCTCGATCTCGAACAACTGAAGACCCTGGTCGCCGTGGTCGATGCGGGCAGCCTCACGGCGGCGGCGCCGGTGGTGTTCCTGTCGCAGTCCGCCGTCAGCGAGCAGATGCGCAAGCTCGAAGAGCGCTGCGGCCATGCGCTGCTGACCCGCAGCAAGGCCGGCGTGGCGCCGACGCCCGCGGGCCTTCGCCTGCTCGACCATGCCCGGCGCCTGCTCGCCGCCAGCGACGAGGCCCTGCGCGACCTGAGCGGCGAGACGCTGCAGGGCGAGCTGCGGCTGGCCGTCACCGACTATTTCCGGCCCGGTGATCTGAGTCGGCTCCTGAGCCGGCTCGGGCAGGACTACCCGCAGCTGCGCCTGCACGTCAGCGTGCTGCAGGGCAGCGCCATGGAGGCCGCCTTCGGCCGCGGCGATTTCGATATCGGCCTCGCGATGCGGATCAATCCCGCGGCCCCCCGGGCCGGCGCCCGCGGGCCCGCCTCGCCATGGCGTCGCGAAGCGCTCGCCTGGGTCGGCGCCGAGGGCCTTCGCATCCGGCGAGGCGAGCCGCTGCGGCTGCTGGTGCTGCCCGACAGCTGCTCGCTGCACCAGTTCACGGTCCGGCTGCTGCGCCAGCGGCGCGTGCCGCATGCGGTGGCGCACGTCGCCTCGGGCGTGGCGGGCCTGCAGTCGGCCCTGGCGGCGGGGCTGGGCGTGGCCTGCCTCAACGAATCGGCGCTGTGCCCCGGTGTGGCCCGGCTGCCGGCGCCGCACGGCCTGCCGGCGCTGCCGCGGGTCGCTTTCCAGTTCCTGCCGGCACGGCGCGGCGAAGCCGAGCTGGTCACGCGCGTGCGCGAGCTGCTGGCCTCCCAGCTGGGCTGAACCGGCTGCCTTTAAAGTCGACCCATGACAGCTCAGTACAGGACATCCATCGGCCGCCGGGCGGCAGCCATCGCCTGCGCCGTGGCGGGCGCGCTGCTGGTCGGCTGTGCGTCGACATCGTCACCGCCGCCGAAGCGGGCAACGCCGGCCGCCGCCCCCTCGGAGGCGGCTTCCAGCCCCGGCGCCCGCGCCAACCCCAGCCCCCGCGCCGAGTCTTCGCGCAGCGCCAAGGCAGCCAAGCCCAAGCAGGACAAGGCGCAGCCGCGCGCCCGCGCCGACAAGCCGCAAGCCACGGCCAAGGTCGACCGCAGCTTCCTGCGGCCCTCGAGCGGCGCGGTCGTGTCGCGCTTCGACGGCGGCTCGAACAAGGGCGTTGACTTCGGCGGCGCCAAGGGCGATCCGGTCCGAGCCGCCGGCGACGGCAAGGTGGTCTTCGCGGCCGCCACGCTGCGCGGCTACGGCCGGCTGGTCATGATCAAGCACGACGCCACCTACATGTCGGCCTACGCCCACAACAGCGAGCTGCTGGTGAAGGAAGGGCAAGCCGTCAAGCGGGGCCAGGTCATCGCCCGCATGGGCAACACCGAATCGACCACCGTCAAGCTGCACTTCGAGCTGCGCCGCAACGGCAGCGCGATCGACCCGATGCCGTTCCTTACGGCCAGCGGGGGCGGTGCGAATACCGCCGACGACTGAGCGCCCCCGCGCAGGGGTTCACTGGATGATCCGGTCGGCCCGGTTCAGCACCGCCCGCGGAATGATCACGCCGAGGCGCTTGGCGGTCTGCAGGTTGATCAGCAGCTCGAACTTGGTCGGCTGCTCGATCGGCAGGTCCGCCGGCCGGGCGCCCTTCAGGATCCGGTCGACATAGCGGGCGCCGTCTTTGCCTTCCATGCCGTAGCCGGGCCCGTAGGCCATCAGGCACCCGTTCTCGGCATAGTCGCCGCGGGCACAGATCGACGGCAGCTTGTGGGCGATCGCCAGTTCCGCGATCTGCCGCTGGTTCGAATTGGCGACCGGGTTCAGCGTCACCCACACGGCGGCGCTGCGCGCCTTGACGGCTGCGTCGAAGGCCTCGGCATAGCTGTCCGGGCTGCTGGCTTCCATCGAGTAGAGCTGGAGGCCGAGTTTCTCGGCCGGCACCTGGCTGGCCTCCCATTGGGGCACGGAGCCGGGCGCGCGAGGGTCCCACAGCACCGCCACCCGGGTGATGCCCGCCAGGGTCTCTTTCAGGATCTCCAGCCGCTTGCCGGTGAGGATCGCCGCCACGTTGGTGATGCCCGTGCTGTTGCCGCCGGGCCGCGCCAGGCTTTCGGCGAGCCCGGTGGCGATCGGGTCGGTGACGCCCATGAAGACGATCGGCACGGTCCGGGTCGCCTTGCTGGCCGCCTGCGCCGCATTGGTCGTGACGGCGACGAGCACGTCGATATCGAGCCGGACCAGTTCGTCGGCCAGGCCCGACAGGCGCTGCAGGTCCTGGCTCTCGTGACGGTACTCGATCAGGATGTTCTGACCTTCGACATAGCCAAGATCGCGGAGCCCGCGGCGAAACGCCTCCAGCCGCGGCGCGTCGGCGCTGGCCGAGACGGCCGCCAGGTAACCCAGGCGCGGAATCTTCTTCTGCTGCTGGGCCCGCGCCAGCGGCCCGGCGACCGCCAGCGCCATGCAAAGAAGAATCCACCACCACCACCTGCTGCGCATCACGTCACTCCTCGGGGCCGGCAGCCGCGCCCAGCGATTTTGCGCCGCCGCGGGCGTCGCGAGCGCGATGGGCAGGTCGGCCATGAGGCCTAGGCGGCCGGGCTTCCCATCGCGCAGGCGACGGGTGTCCAATCGACAGGCCATGACGGCCCCGGATTCGTTTCCCGCCTCGCTCTCGGGCGAGCTTGCCTCGACGGCCCACAGCCGGCGCTCGGCCCATTTGCCGCCGGGCACGCGCGACGTCCACCGGGGCCGCCTGTTCCGCAAGTACCTGCTGCTGATCCTGTCGCTGGTGACCACGGTGCTGCTGGCATCGAGCGCCATCAGCCTCTATTTTTCCTACCAGGAGAACAAGTCGGCCCTCGCCAGCCTGCAGCATGAAAAAGCGCTGGGTGCGGCGTCGCGCATCGAGCAGTACGTGCAGCAGGTGTCGGAGCAGCTGGCCTACGCCTCGCTGGCCCAGCTCGAGGCCTCGGACCTGGAGTCCCGGCGGGCGGAATTCTGGCGGCTGCTGCGCCAGGCGCCCGAGGTCACCGACATCGCGCTGCTCGACAGCACCGGGCGCGAGCAGATCGAGGTCTCGCGGGTCGGCATGGACGTGCTGGGCTCCGGCCGCAACCGGGCGTCGGAGGCCGCCTTCCGGGGCGCCCTGCCCGACGCGCCCTGGTTCGGCCCGGTGTACTTCAACCGCGGCACCGAGCCCTACATGGCGGTCGCGATCCGCTCCGGCGGGCCCAAGGGGCCGGTCACGATTGCCGAGCTCAACCTGAAGTTCATCTGGGAGGTGGTCTCGCGCATCCACATCGGCGAAGCGGGCAAGGCCTACGTGGTCGACAGCAACGGCCTGCTGGTGGCCGACCCCGACATCGGCCTGGTGCTGCGCAAGACCAGCCTGGCCGCATTGCCGCATGTGCAGGCGGCGGCCGGCGGTGTGCCGCAGGGCCAGGCGATGGTGTCGCGCGACCTGCAGGGCGCCTCGGTCCTGACCTCGATGGCGCCGATCCAGCCGCTGGGCTGGAAGGTGTTCGTCGAGCAGCCGATCGGCGAGGTCTACGCCAAGCTCAACGACTCGTTCCTGCGCGCCGCGGTGCTGCTGCTGGCGGGGCTGGCGATCTCGGCACTGGCGGCGTCGCTGCTGGCGCGCAGCATGGTGCGGCCGATCCGCACCTTGGCGCGCGGCGCGCGGCGCATCGGCCAGGGCGACCTCAACCAGCAGATCGAGGTCAGCACCGGCGACGAGCTGGAAGGCCTGGCCCACCAGTTCAATCGCATGTCGGCCCAGCTGCGCGAGTCCTACGGCGAGCTGGAGCGCAAGGTCGAGCAGCGCACCGCCGAGCTGAGCGCAGCGCTCGAGCACCAGACCGCCACAGCCGAGATCCTGCGCGTGATCAGCCGCTCCCCGACCGACCTGCAACCAGTCCTGCAGGCCGTGGCCGAGCGTTCGGCGGCGCTTTGCCGCGCCTATGGGTGCAGGATCTGGCTGCCGGAGGAAGACCACCTCCGCTCCATGACCGGCTACCTGGGCGTGCGGGGCGACGAGGCCGTGGCGGGCCGCGACGAGGTCCTGCCGCTGACCCGCGGATCGGTGGTCGGCCGCGCTTTTGCCGAGCGCCGGACCGTCCATGTGCAGGACGTCACCCGGCTGTTCGATGCGGAGTATCCGGATTCGCGCGAACCCCAGAGCCGCCACGGATTCCGGACCGTGCTGGCCGTTCCGATGGTGCGCGACGGCGCATCGGCCGGCGTCATCGCCGTGATGCGCCGGCAGGTCCAGCCGTTCTCGAATGCCGAGGTCAGGCTGGTCGAGACCTTCGCCGACCAGGCGGTGATCGCGATCGAGAACGCGTGGCTGTTCCGCGAGATCGAGGAGAAGAGCCGCCAGATCGAAGTGGCCAACCAGCACAAGTCGGAGTTCCTGGCCAACATGTCGCACGAGCTGCGCACGCCCCTGAACGCCATCATCGGTTTCTCCGAGGTGCTGACCGAGCGGACCTTCGGCGCCGTCAATGACAAGCAGATGGAATACCTGCGCGACATCCATTCGTCCGGGCAGCACCTGCTGACCCTGATCAACGACGTCCTGGATCTGTCGAAGATCGAGGCCGGACGGATGGAGCTGGACCTGAGCTGCTTCGACCTCGGCCTGCTGCTGGAGAACGCCCTGACGCTGGTGCGCGAACGCGCGCAGCGCAGCGGCCTCTGGCTGTCGCTCGAAGTCGGCGACGGACTCGCCGAATGGGTCGCGGATGCGCGCAAGGTCAAGCAGGTGGTGGTGAACCTGCTGTCGAACGCGGTCAAGTTCACGCCGGCCGGCGGCCAGGTGCGGCTCATGGCGCGGCGCATCGAGGGCGCCGACGGCCACGCCATGGCCGAGGTGAGCGTCGCCGACACCGGCGTCGGCATCGCGCCCGAAGACCATGAATGGGTGTTCGACGAGTTTCGCCAGGCCGGCGACGACTACTTGCGCAAGGCCGAGGGCACCGGCCTGGGCCTGTCGCTCGCGCGGCGTTTCGTCGAGCTCCATGGCGGCACGCTGGCGCTCGACAGCCGCCTGGGCGAAGGCGCCACCTTCACCTTCGTTTTGCCGCTGATGACACGCGAGGCCGTCGAATGAATGCACAAGCGAACGCCCATATCCTGGTGGTCGACGATGTCGACAAGAACGTCCGGCTGCTCGCGGACATCCTGACCGCGCGCGGCTATCGGACCAGCACGGCCGCCTCGGGCGAAGAGGCCCTGGCGCGCATTGCCGACGACCCGCCCGACCTGGTGCTGCTGGACGTGATGATGCCGGGCATGAACGGCTATGACGTCTGCCGTGCCATCCGCGCCGACCCGGCCCAGGCGGTGCTGCCGGTGGTGCTGGTGACGGCGCTGAACCCCGAGCAGGAGCGCGTGAACGGCCTGAACGCCGGGGCCGACGACTTCCTGAGCAAGCCGATCCATCAGGCTGAACTGCTGGCCCGCGTGCGTTCCCTGCTGCGCGTGAAGACGCTGTACGACGAGGTCCAGCGGCAGCGGGCCGAACTGCTGGCCTGGAACCGCACGCTCGAGCAGCGCGTCGCGGAAAGCGTGCAGCAGCTGGAGCGCGTCGGCCAGCTCAAGCGATTCTTCTCGCCCCAGCTGGCGCAGGCGATCATCGCCGGCGGCGCCGACGATCCGCTCAAGAGCCACCGGCGCGAGATCACCGTCGTCTTCCTGGACCTGCGCGGCTTCACCGCCTTCACCGAGACCGCCGATCCCGAGGAGGTGATGGCGGTGCTGGCGCAATACCATGCTGCGATGGGCCGGCTGGTGCTCGACCATCAAGGCACGCTGGAGCGCTTCTCGGGCGACGGCATGATGATCTTCTTCAACGATCCGCAGCCCATGGACGACGCGCCCGCCCGGGCCTTGCGGATGGCGGTCCAGATGCAGCGCGAGATGGCGGCCCTCAGCGGGCAATGGCGCCGGCGCGGCTACGACCTGCACATGGGCATCGGCATCGCGCAGGGCTTCGCCACGCTGGGCGGCATCGGCTTCGACGGCCGCATCGACTACGGCGCCATCGGCACCGTCACCAACCTGGCGGCCCGCCTTTGCGGTGAAGCGGCGGGTGGCGAGATCCTGGTCTCTCAACGCATCAAGGCGGCCTTGCACGACATGGCGCTCGAGGCCGAATGGTCGATCGAGGCGGTCGGCGAGATCGAGCTCAAGGGCTTCCATCGCAAGGTGGCCGCCTGGCGCGTGTTCGGCGGGGTGGATCGCTGAGACGGCTGTTCAGGGCGCCCGCAGCAGGACCACCACTTCGGAGGTCAGCACGATCCAGCCCATGATCAGCAGCAGCCAGGCCGGCGGCCAGGCCAGGCGCTGAAGCAGCACGAGGATCGCGTAGAGCAGCATCGCCGCATTGTCCGGGCGACACTGCGGCGGGGGAATACCACCGAAGGGGGAGGCTGGCAGTCAGCGGCCGGACAGCGAACCCGAGGCCGTGTCGAAGCCCAGGGTCGTGGCGCATTCCCGCGCCAGGGCGGCCGAGCGAGACACCTGCTCGGTCATCCGGTCGTTCAGGTGCCTTCCGCCGCGCCATGCCATCCAGACCCACCCCGCCGACACGGCGATCAGGCTGGCGCCAAGCCAGATCAGGTGAACGAACTCCATCGACAAGCTCCTCGTATTGGAGGCGCGAGTCTGTCTGCAAGGCGCGTCATCGACATCCTACGGATTGGGGATGCGACGCAAGGCCGGGCCCCGTCTCGATACGGGTATGTCCCGAGCAATTCGTTAATTTAAATAACTATTCTGCGCTTCTCGCTCTGCCCGTTTCGTTGCCCACGCAACAAGCAAAGCGCGGCGCGAACAGCGAGGAATCGCTGCAAAGAATAGTTAACCACAGGAGACATCATGGAGTCCCACGCCACGTTGAAGGTCTTGATTGCGGGTGCCCTGTCCGCTGCCGCTGTGAGCGGTTGCGGCGGCGGGGGCGGCGGATTTTCGTTGCCGATCGCAAGCGCCCCCGCCCCTGCCCCCGCGCCCGCGCCAGCCGCTCCTCCGCCGCCTTCCGCATCGGCGCAGCCGCCGCTTCTCAACAACCCCGACGCCGCGGCCGGCTGCGCTGCGGTGGCGACGCTGGCGTCCGAACTGTCGGCGACCGGTCGCAAGGTCAGCATCACGTCCACCACGCTGTCGAAGACCACCGCCACCGACGCGAACGGCAATCCGCAGACCTATTGCGCCGTGGTCGGCACCATCAACGGCGGCCGGACGGGCTTCAAGGCCGCCGGCCAGACCGACGCGCAGACCACCTATGCGATCGGCTTCCAGATCAACCTGCCCAGCACGTGGAACAGCCGCCTCTTCTTCAGCGGCGGCGGCGGAACGGACGGATCCATCCCCAACACGACGGGCGTCATCACCAATGCCGAGGCGGTCAATCCGCTGCTTTCCGGCTACGCGACCGTATCGGACGACAGCGGGCACAGCGACAGCATCAACAGCGACCCGAACAACGCCGGCAGCTCGGCCTTCGGCCTCGATCCGCAGGCGCGCCTGGACTTCGGCTACAACGCCATCGGCCAGACCAAGCAGCTCGCCAACCAGTTGATCACGCGCTACTACGGCAAGAAGCAGGACTACGCCTATTTCATGGGCTGCTCCGAGGGCGGGCGCGAGGCGATGATGGTGTCGCAGCGCTTCGGCGACGAGTTCGACGGCGTCGTGGCCGGCGACCCCGGCTCCGATCTGCCCAAGGCGTGGCTGGCGGAAGCCTGGGACACCCAGCAGTTCGCTGCGGCAGCGGCCGCACAGCAATTGTTCGAGAGTGCCGGCCCAGGGGCCGGCACCACGCCCCTTCTCTCCTCGGCTTTCACGATGCCGCAATGGAAGGCCATGCAGACGGCGATCCTCGCCAAATGCGATGCCGACGACGGCCTGGTCGACGGCATGATCAACAAGTCATGCAACTTCGACGTCAGCACGCTGGCCTGCGGCGCCACGGGCGCGCCGGCGGATTGCCTCGTCCCGGCACAGGTCACGGCCATGCAGAAGGTCATGGGCGGCCCGAAGAACAGCGCCGGCACCGCGCTCTACGCGGACTGGCCGTGGGACGCAGGCATCGGCTCGACCGGCTGGCTGATCTGGAAGGTGGGAATCCCCGGCTTCGGCGCACCGGGCGTGAACGGCGCGATCAATGTGACGCTCGGCGGTGGCGCCGGTCCGCTGGTCTTCACCACGCCGCCCACGCAAGGCCTGTCGACCGCGAACTCGCTGGTGCAATACCAGTTGCATTTCGACTGGGACAACGACGCACCGAAGATCACCACCACCAGCGGCATCTACGGCACATCGGCCTATGACTTCATGGGCACGCATTCGACCGACCTGTCCACTTTCAAGAACAAGGGCGGCAAGCTGATCGTCTATCACGGCACCAGCGATCCGGTGTTCTCGTTCAACTACACGGCCAACTGGTACAGCGCGCTGAGTCAGACCGCCGCCAACGGCACGGTCAAGGACTTCGCACGGCTCTTTGCCGTCCCCGGCATGAACCATTGCAGCGGCGGTCCGGCAACCGATTCGTTTCCGGCCTTCACGGCGGTCGTGAACTGGGTCGAAAAAGGACAGGCGCCGGACCGGCTGATCGCGCGTTCCAGCACCACGACACCGGCCCAGTTCGGCTGGACGCTGCCGACAGGGGCGACGACCCGGGTACGGCCGCTGTGCCCCTATCCGCAGTACGCGAAGTACACCGGCGCGACAGGCACTTCGCAGACTGCGCTGGCAGCGCAGAACGATCCGGCCAACTACGTCTGCACGCCCTGAAGCGCTCCTGCGTGCCGGCATGACCGGCAGAAGGCGGCCGCTACACTGGCCGCCGACATGACGGCACGCACCTCAACCCCTACGCACGAGCCCGCCGTGCATTCCCCTCGCGGCGGCCTGGAGGACGAGCGCATGCGCCGGCTTCTCGGCTACAGCCTCGTGCAGGCAGCGATCCCCACGACCAACCTGTTCCTCAAGCACGTGGGGGAGCCATTCGATCTCCGGCGGGTCGAATATTCGCTGCTCGTGCTGGTCGACTCGAACCGCGATGTCGCCCCGAAACAGCTGGCGCGCGCGCTCGCCGTGTCAGTGCCCTACCTCACGGTGACGCTCGACCGGCTGGAGGCCCGCGGCTTGCTGAGTCGCAGCCGCAGCGAAGTCGATCGGCGCTCGCAGCATGTGCGGCTGACCCGCAAGGGCGCCGACCTGGTCAAGAAGGCGGAGGCGGTCGCCCTGTCGATGGAGAAGGAACTTCTGGGCCATCTGACGCCAGGCGAAAGTGCTTTGCTCTTCGAGTTGCTGCAGCGCGTGTCCGCGCATCGACGCGGCTGAGTCAGAACACGCGGAGTCGCTTCAGCCCGGCAGGACGACCGGTTCGTCGAGTGCCGAGTAGTGGGGCCGCGATTCGTACACCAGTTTCCTGTACTGAGGCCCCAGCGCATTGAAGATGAACCCCATCTTGTAGTTCGTCCTCTCAAGATGGTAGTTCGCGCTCTTGAGCAAAGGCACGATGGCCTCGGTGTAGGCAACCGGACCGGTCGTGTAGAAGACCCCTTCGGGGCCTACGCCGAACCGTTCGACCGTGTAGTTCTCGATGTTGTTCAGCACGTGTTCGATGACGGCTCTGAGAATGACGTGGCGGGGCGCAGCGGCCACATACCAGTTCTGGAACTCGCCTTGCGGGAAGTTCGAGAAGTGCCCGCCCCATCCGGGATGCGTTCCATCCGGCCCGTTGTCCCAGTGCGAAAGCAGATACTCGTGACTTGAAACGATGTCGTCGAGCCTCTTGGTCAAGCCGCTCTTGAGGTCCAGGTAGACGCCGCCCACCCTGTAGATCAACAGATAGCGAAAGAAGTCCGCCCGCGCAGCCCCGTACCGGGGATTGATCCTGTCATACGCCTTCTGGATCCGCGGGTCGTAGTTCTTGCGGATGAATTCGACGCAGGCGTTGTCATCGTAGAACTCGTAGCGCCAGCCCGGGTTCTGAACCTGAAGCTTCCGGACGTGCTCGGCCAGCTCCGCGGGAAGCGCGGCATGGGCATTGGTCTGATGCAATATCCTGGGTATGCGGGTAAGCAATGGCTTTTGAAGCATGCGTCGTCGAGAAGCTCAGCCTGGGTGGCGCGATTCTACGCTTGGCGTTCAAATCGAATCCCCATAGACTCGCGACCCCATGGACGTCCAGATCGCATGGGCCGAGCGCTACTTCCGCGCCGGCCAAATCAAGAGCGCAGAACCGCTGCTGCGCCAGATCGTAGCCAAGCCGAACCCTCCGTCCAAGGCCTACGAACTGCTGGCCTACATCTGCGGCAACCGCGGCGAGACGGAGGCTTGCGAGGAATACCTGACGAAGGCCGCCCAGCTGTCCAAGTGCTCGCCGGAGTGCTTGTTCTATCTCGGTCGTGTGCAGCTCCAGAGCGGCCGGGCGCGCGAGGCGACGACTTCATTCGAACGCTCGCTCAAAGCGGGCGGCGACTACTTCGAAGCGCTCCACGAACTCGGTGTCGCCTATGCCGCTTTGCACGAGGACGAACGCGCCGTGGCCGCGTTTCGCCGCGCCGAGCGCAAGAATCCGCGTTCGCCGTTGCTGTTGCACAACCTCGCGAATGCCTTGACCGGTTTGGAGCATTTCAACGAAGCGCTGGATTGCTACGACCGCGCCCTGGCGCTGGAACCGGATCGTGCCGGCGCCTGGAGCGATCGCGGCTCGGTACTCACTCGCCTCGGCCGCGGGCTCGAAGCGCTGCAGAGCTACGACCGCGCGCTGGCCCTGGACCCCGGCAATGTCGCCGTCCTGGAGGATCACGCCACCAGCCTGCTTGCGATGCGGCGCTATCCGGAGGCGCTGGCGGCCTACGAGGCGTTGGCGAAAGTGGCTCCGGACAGCGACTACCTGCCCGGCCACCTGCTGCATCTGCGCATGCACGAGTGCATCTGGCAGGACTGGGAACGCGACACTCAGGGATTGTTGGCGCGGGTCGGGCAGGGCGAACGAGTCGCGACCCCGTTCTCGTTGATGGGAACTCCGGCGGATGCTGCGACGCTGCAGGCCTGCGCGCGAACCTTCGCCGAGAGCAGGTATCCGGCGCGCGACGACGACGAGTCGGCAGCGGCGAGTGCGCCGCCTGGTGACGCCAGCCGAAAGCTTCGCATTGCCTACTTCTCCTCCGACTTCCGGAACCACGCGACATCGCAACTCATGGTCCGGCTTTTCGAATGCCACGACCACACGCGGTTCGAGTGGTTCGGCTATTCGCTCGACCGCGGCGAAGGCGACGAACTGGGTCGCCGGGTCAGCGAGGCCTTCGATCATTTCATCGAGGTCGGCGATCACAGTGACGCCGAGATCGCCGACATGGCACGCGAGGCGGGCATCGATATAGCTGTCGATCTCAACGGCTTCACACAGGGTTTTCGTGCCGGCATCTTCGCCCGTCGCGCGGCGCCGCTGCAGGTCAACTACCTCGGCTTCCCCGGGACGATGGGTTGCACCTACATGGACTACCTGATCGCCGATCCGCGCCTGATACGCAGCGGCGAGGAGGCGCACTACACCGAGAAAGTGGTGCGGCTACCCGAAAGCTACCAGGCGAACGACAACACCAAGCGAATCGCAGGAGACGTGCCTTCCCGAGAAGCCATGGGCCTTCCGGCGCAAGGCTTCGTCTTTGCCTGTTTCAACAACAGCTTCAAGCTCACGCCCGACGTATTCGACGTCTGGATGCGCCTGCTGCGCGATGTGCCTTCCAGCGTGCTGTGGCTGCTGGCGGGCAGCGAGCGCATGCAGGCCGAGGTCGCCGCCGAGGCGAAGGCGCGCGGCGTGGCGTCCGAGCGCATCGTCTGGGCCAGCCGGGCACCCCTGGCCGAACACCTGGCGCGCCACGCCCATGCCGACCTGTTCCTCGATACCTTCCACTGCAATGCGCACACCACCTGCAGCGATGCGCTCTGGGCCGGCCTCCCGGTGCTGACTTTGGCAGGAAGCACCTTCCCTGCACGCGTGGCGTCCAGCCTGCTGCATGCGGCTGGCCTGGATGAGCTGGTCACGCACAGCGTGGCCGACTACGAAGCGGCGGCACGAAGACTCGCAAACAACCCGGATGAACTGGCAGGCCTGCGCGATCGCCTGCGCGTGGACCGCGACCGGTTGCCGCTCTTCGACACGCCGCGCTTCGCTCGCCACATCGAGGCCGCCTATGAGGCCATGGCGGAGCGCAGGCGAAATGGGCTCGAGCCCGATCACCTTTGGATCGACGCGTTGCCGATTTGAAATGGCCCGGCCACGCGGCGGAGGCTTCCACCCCTCGTTCTATCCGGCGGTACGCAGTTTGCGTTCGGCCCGTTCGCGCAACAGGTCGTAGATCGGCGGGATGCCGAGCAGGTTCATCACCACCATGGCGCCAAAGCAGGCAGCCAGCATCGGCAGCAGCAAATTGACGCTGCCCGTCATCTCCACGGCCAGGCAGATGCCCGTCAGCGGCGCACGGACGACTGCGGTGAAGAATGCGGCCAGGCCGACTACGGCGTAGGCGGTCGGAGACGCGCTGTCCGGAAACCACTGCCCGTACAGCCGACCGAAGACGAGGCCGATCTGCGCGCCGAGGACGAGCATCGGCGCGAACAGGCCGCCGGGCGTGCCGGCCGCATAGGAAAGCGGACCGAACGCGAACCGGAATGCAAAGATCAGGCCGATGGTGGACAGGGATCCGGCGTTGAGCAGCGCTTGCTGCGTGAGCGCGTCTCCGCCTCCGACCCATTGGGGCGCCAGCCAACCCAGGAGGCCGACGCCGACGCCGATCAACGCCGCCCGAGCCGCTACCGGAATCCCGTCAGCCTGATCGGCCATCGCCAGTGCGCCCATGACGGCGCGCGTGTAGGCGGCAGCCGCGAGCGCTGCAACGACACCGAGGGCCACATGGACCGGCACCGTCGCGAAGCCCGGGAAGGCTTGCGCCGGCACGGCGAAATCCGGCTCCACGCCCACGAACACGCGCGCCACAGCGATCGCGCCCGCCGAGGCGCCCAATGCCGCGGCTGCGGTGCGCGTGTCGAAACGCCGCAGCAGTTCCTCCAGCACGAACACAGCGCCGGCGATCGGGGCGTTGAAGGCCGTGGCGAGCCCCGCGCCCGCGCCCGCGGCGAACAGCACGCGGGCGTCGACCTGACCGCGCCGGAACAACCGGCCGATCAGGTCCGCGATCGAGTGACCCATCTGCACACTGGGCCCTTCGCGACCGAGGGCGAGGCCGGAGCCGATGGCGAGCACTCCGCCGACGAACTTGACGATGGCGGTGCGCACGGGTCGGCCCGGTTCGCCGCCGTTGATCGCCGCCTCGACCTCAGGGATGCCGCTACCTGCCGCATTCGGGGAAATCCTGCTCACCAGCGCTGCGGCAAGCGCAGTCGCCGCAGCGGTGCTGGCGACGACGAGCAAAAAGCCGACGAGCCCCTCCTGATGCGCCCAGGCAATGTACTCGCCTCGCAGCGCATCGGCCGCTTGAAGCAGGCGCCTGAATACGGCGCAGACGAGCCCCGTGGCACATCCCACAAGCAGCGACAGCAGCGCGAGAACCAGCGTGCCGGCTCTGCTGTCGTCCTGATCGAGGTCTGGCGCCATATTGTTGTCACTAGAGGGGACTGCCTGCAGTGAGGCGATTTTGCAAGCTGGAGCACGTGCTGGTCTCACTATCTGGCGACCGTTTCGGCGTGTTACCAATCTTGCGCCGAAGCTTGCAGGGCACCAGCGTCGGCTGGCACTGTCGATTTCAGCGCTTGAAATCTGCCGCTCGATTGCCTTGGCCTGGTCGTCGTCGGCGCCGGAGTAAAGTGCTCCACTCGCAGGACTTCAGCGGAGGGCGCATGACGCATCGGTGGCCTGATGATCCACTTGGGCGCAATGAACGGCGTCATCGTCGATCCTTCGGCCCGGCGGGCGGTATGCGGCGGCGGCGCGACCTGGGCGAACATCGACGCGGCGACGCAGCTGCACGGGCTGGCGACTCCCGGCGGCTTCATCAGCCACACCGGCGTCGCGGGTCTCACGCTCGGGGGCGGGATCGGGTGGCTCACCAAGATGGCCGGACTCTCGTGCGACAACCTCGTGGCCGCTGAAGTCGTGACCGCGGACTCGCGCATCGTCCGCGCGTCAGCGGAAGAAAACCCCGAGCTATTCTGGGCGCTGCGGGGCGGCGGTGGCAACTTCGGCGTCGTCACATCATTCGAATTTGCTCTTCACCCCGTGGGCCCTCTGGTCAACCTCGGGCTGTTCTTCTTCGGTCTCGACAACGGGTCCGAGGCCTTGCAGTTCGCCCGCGGATTCGTCAAGACCTTGCCCACCGACGCGACCGCCTTCCTGGCGATCGGCTTGAGCGCGCCACCCGCGCCATTCGTGCCCGAACAGTATCGGTTTCGGCCCGGGCATGCGCTGCTGGTCGCGGGCTTCGGGTCGGCCGAGGCGCACCGCGAGGCCGTGGCCCCGATCCGCGAGGCCGTGACGCCGCTTTTCGAATTGGTCACGCCGATTCCCTACGTCGCGCTCCAGCAGATGTTCAACGAAAGCGCCACCTGGGGCACGCTCGGCTACGAGAAGGCCCTCTACCTCGACGAGTTGTCGGACGCGGCGATCGCGGTCATCGGCGAACACGTGCCGAAGAAGAGCTCTCCGCTGTCGTTCTGCCCGACGTTCATCATGCCCGGCGCCTACTGCACGCCTGGCGACGCCGACACGGCCTTTGGCGGAAGCCGATCTGCAAGCTACGTGTTCAACATCGGAGCCGCCGCCCTTGACCGCGAGTCGTACGAAGCCGATCGAACCTGGGTGCGCAATTTCTGGGAAGCGATGCGACCACATGCGACGGGGTCGGG
The DNA here is from genome assembly GCF_056394465.1 of Variovorax sp. 10N432. Classification (NCBI taxonomy): domain Bacteria; kingdom Pseudomonadati; phylum Pseudomonadota; class Betaproteobacteria; order Burkholderiales; family Comamonadaceae; genus Variovorax; species Variovorax sp. 10N432. Next base: position 173,070 of record NZ_JBFTHX010000011.1, on the reverse strand, counting down.
CGGCTACGTGAACTTCATGATGGAGGTTGACGACGACCGCGTGCGCGCCTCGTACGGCGAGGCCAAGTACGAGCGCCTTGCACGCATCAAGGCCGAATACGACCCGGACAACATCTTCAGCCTCAACGTCAACATCAAGCCGACGCCGCAGGCTGCGTGAGATTCGGCTGGAATGCCATGGCCAGTTCGATAGCCTCGTCGATGTTCGGTATCCGCCCCTCCGCGAAGGCCGCCTCGACCTCTTCCTTGTGGCGATCGAACCAAAGCCTGGCCCTGCCGAGCTCCACCATGTTGGCGCTCGCGGACCGGAGTGAGCCGATCGAGTCATATACAGTGCGCACTTGCTCTACGCCGATGACGCGCAGCAGGACAGCGGTGCGAAAACCGTCGCCCAACGATTGATATATCGCCAGCGCTTGCTTCCACAAATCCAGCGCGAGTTCATTCTTGTGTTCCTCGTGCTTGTTTTGCCCCATATGCCAAAGCGTGAGGGCGACGCCCCAGAGGTCATCGACTTCGCGCATCATGCGCTGGCTCTCTGCGAAACGCTGGTCGGCCAGTGCGAAGTCCCGCTCCTCTACTGCGGACACGCCCAAGAAGTCGAGCGCATACGCCTCGCAGCGGCGATCTCCGCAGGCTTGGGCCATCTCCAAGCCTTGATGCAAGGCCTGCTGCATCGTGGACCTGTCCCCCTTGAAAAAGGAGATGTAGCCCAGGAAGAACAGCGCCCATGCATGGTCGGCAGGGTACTCGGCGGCATTCGGCGCCGCCATCGCGCGACGTAGCCAAAAGACGCCTTCGCTGTATTCGCTGCGGATGGCCCAGTATCGTCCAAGGCGGGATGCCAATCGAAGCCCAGGCAGCGTTCTGTGAGCGCTGGCCGCCCATTCCAGCGCCGCACGAACGTTGTCACCCTCCGTCTCTATCGCCTGAAGTGCAGCGAGCTGACCTGCCCCATACAAGCGCGGTTCGGCACCTTCGACGAGCTCCACGAAATGGTCGAGATGGCGATCGCGAACGACATCCAATTCCCCCGCCTCGACCAGCTTTTCAACGGCGTACTGGCGGACGGATTCGAGCAGTTGATAGCGCACCTTCTCTTGCTCTTCCCGCACGCCGACCAGCGACTTGTTGACCAGATGGCTCAGTGCCTCCAGCACGTCGATCTCGATCTCCGCACCCGACGCAACAGCCTCTGCGGCAACCAGCGTGCAGCCACCCGCGAACACGGAGAGCCACCTCAACAGTGCACGTTCGGGCGCTGGCAGAAGATCGAAGCTCCAGTCGATCGCGGCCCGGAGCGTCTGCTGGCGCGGCATGGCCGTCCGGCTGCCTCCGGTAAGCAAGCGGAATCGGTCGTTCAGGCGCGCAAGAATCTGATGGACGCTGAGCACCTTGGCGCGGGCTGCCGCCAGCTCGATCGCCAACGGTATGCCGTCCAGCCGGATGCAGATCTCCGCAACCGATGGCAGGTTCTGCCTGTCTGCTGCAAAGGACGGCTGGGCCGCAGCCGCCCTCTCGACAAACAACCGGACTGATTCGTATTGCAACAGAGATTTGGGCTCGGCGAGCGGGCTGGCGCCGACTTCAGGCATCGTGAGGGGACGGACCTGAAATACGAGCTCGCCTGGAACGGCCAGTGCCTCGCGGGTGGTGGTGAGAACCGTGATCGCAGGACACCGTGCCAGCAGCCGCTGGGCGAGTCGCGCCACTGCCTCGATCATGTGTTCGCAGTTGTCGATGACCAGCAGGACCTGCTTGTCCTTCAGGAAATCCGTTAGCACATCTTCGGGCTTGCGCACGCCCTCCTCACGCAGCCCGAGGGCATGGGCAACCGCACTCGGCAGAAACGTTGGGTCGGACACCGGCGCGAGTTCCACGAACCGTGTCCCGTCGACGAACGCATCGGCCACCGACGAGGCGACCTGAATCGATAGCCTGGTCTTGCCGGAACCTCCCGGACCCGACAAGGTGAGCAGCCTGGTCAGACGCAACTGCTCACGGATCGCGGCAAGTTCAACTTCACGGCCGATGAAGCTGGTGAGCGGGATGGGGAGGTTGTTCGGTGTCGCGCGCTGTGCCCCGAGGGACGGAAACTCGCTGCGCAGCCCGGGTGCCGCGAGTTGAAAGATTCTTTGCGGTTGCGCGAGATCCCTCAGTAGATGCTCGCCCAAGTCACGCAACGTCACCTCCCGGGGCAGGCGGTCGCTCACGAGCTCAGCCGTCGTCAACGACAACAACACTTGGTCGCCGTGGCCAGCGGACAGGATGCGCGACACACGGCTCAGCGTGATCCCAGAGACGCGGATCCCATCGCATCGGGGAAGTGCTGCCATAGCCTGGTGCTGCCCTCGATGTCGGTGAACAGAAAGGTGACCGTGCCCGTGGGGAGTTGCGTCATAGGTCACCGCGGGACGCAAATGGGCGCACCGTCCGACAGAACGCCCGCGATCCCGGCGCGGGGAAACGGCCGGTCGGCTTGGTTCATCGGTGGTGCAGGAACTGGTGACGGCATCCATTGTCGCGTGCATCCGCTGTGGATGACAATCATCTCCTCGCCAGAGAGCATGAGTTCGACGAGGCGATTTGAACGCTCCATACCTCGGTCGGCGCTGGCGAACAGACAGTCACGGCCAATCGCTGACCTCCACCACGTCCCGAAAGTGTTTCCACGGAAGCGCCATCGTCGTAGGATGAGACGCCAGGAGCGGGGCGCTTCCCTCATGGAACTTTCCCAACCCGCTCTCGGGTGGAGAAATGCCATGCCTACGTACCAATATCGTTGCTCAAAGTGCGGCGCGGTTTTCGAGCACATCGAACACGTCGCCGAGCATGAGACTGCTCGCCTGCGTTGCCCGAAGTGCGCCAGTGAGGCCGTTGAACACCAGCCGACGCAGTTCTTTGCGAAGACTTCCAAGAAAAGCTAGGCCATCCACCCGAATCCGCCGCCGCCGCCGCGCGCGCGCCGACCAGCACAGCGGGCCTCTATTCCACCGTCACGCTCTTCGCCAGGTTGCGCGGCTTGTCCACGTCGGTCCCGCGCGCGCATGCCGTGTGATAGGCCAGCAGCTGCAGCGGCACGACGTGCAGCAGCGGCGACAGCGCACCGTAGTGCTCCGGCATGCGGATCACGTGGACGCCCTCGCTGTTCTCGATCCGCGTGTCGCCATCGGCCAGCACGTAGAGCACGCCGCCGCGGGCGCGCACTTCCTGCAGGTTGCTCTTGAGCTTCTCGAGCAGCGCGTCGTTCGGCGCCACCGTCACGACCGGCATCTCGCTGGTCACCAGCGCCAGCGGCCCGTGCTTGAGTTCGCCGGCGGCGTAGGCCTCGGCGTGGATGTAGGTCACTTCCTTGAGCTTGAGCGCGCCTTCGAGCGCGATCGGATAGTGCAGGCCGCGGCCGAGGAAGAGCGCGTTCTCCTTGCGGGCGAAATCCTCCGACCAGCTGATGATCTGCGGCTCGAGCGCCAGCACCGACTGCAGCGCCACCGGCAGGTGCCGCATCTCCTTGAGGTAGCGCGCCTCGTCGGCATCGCCGAGCCGGCCCTTGGCCTGCGCCAGCGCCAGCGTGAGCAGGAACAGCCCCGCCAGCTGCGTCGTGAATGCCTTGGTGGATGCGACGCCGATCTCGACCCCGGCACGGGTGATGTAGGCCAGCTTGCATTCGCGCACCATCGCGCTGGTGGCCACGTTGCAGATGGTCAGCGTCTGCTCCATGCCCAGCGACCGCGCATGCCGCAGCGCCGCCAGCGTGTCGGCGGTCTCGCCCGACTGGCTGATGGTCACGACCAGCGTCTTCGGATCGGGCACCGAGTCGCGATAGCGGTATTCGCTGGCGATCTCGACCTGGGTCGGGATCTTCGCGATGCCCTCGAGCCAGTACTTGGCGGTGCAGCCGCTGTAGTAGCTGGTGCCGCAGGCCAGGATCAGCACGCTGTCGATTTCCTTGAAGACGCGCCATGCCGCCGCGCCCGGAGCACCATCGACGCCGACGCCGTCGAACAGCTCGGGCACGATGCCCTCGACGCCTTCGAGCGTGTCGGCGATCGCGCGCGGCTGCTCGAAGATCTCCTTCTGCATGTAGTGCCGGTAGGGGCCGAGCTCGGCGGCGCCGCTGTGGGCGTGCACGGTGCGCACGGTGCGGGTCACCGGCTTGTGCGCCCGGTCCACGATCCAGTATTTGCCGGGCTGGATGTCGACCACGTCGCCCTCCTCGAGGTAGACGATCTGGTCGGTCACGCCGGCCAGGGCCATCGCATCGCTGGCCAGGAAGTTCTCTCCGCCATCCTGGCCGACGCCGAGGATCAGCGGCGAGCCGGCGCGGGCGCCGACCACCCGCTGCGGCTCGTCGCGGCAGATGGCCGCGATCGCATAGGCGCCGTGCAGCTGCTTCACGCTGGTCTTCACGGCCTCGAACAGGTCGCCGTCGTAGTGGCTGTCGATCAGGTGGACGATGACCTCGGTGTCGGTCTGGCTCGCGAACACGTAGCCCTTGGCCTGCAGCGCGGCGCGCAGCGCCTCGTGGTTCTCGATGATGCCGTTGTGCACCAGGGCCACGCGGCCGGGCCGGCCGGTCTCGGCATCGGCGCCCGGGCCGTGGCTGAAATGCGGGTGCGCGTTGTGCACCGCCGGCGCGCCGTGCGTGGCCCAGCGCGTGTGGGCGATGCCGGTGCTGCCCTCGATCTGGTCGTCGCGCACATGGGCCAGCAGGTCGGCGACCCGCGAAGTGGTGCGCGCGCGCTGCAGGCCGTTGGCGTTGACGGCCACGCCGCACGAGTCGTAGCCGCGGTATTCGAGCCGCTGCAGGCCCTGAACAAGGACCGGGACGATATTGCGACCGGAAACGGCGCCGACGATGCCACACATGTGATCTGCTCCTGAGGTTGGAGCCCAGATGCTAGGCTTCGCCGGTTGAAATTTGAGATCGAATTATCATATTTTTTGTCTAGATATTTCATGAATCCAATGGCATCAAGTTTTCTTTCATAATCCACATTGAAATGAAATTTGAAGACCTGGACGACATCGACCTTCGCCTGCTCGACGCCTTGCAGCGCGACACCTCCGCCAGCAACCAGTCGCTGGCGGAGCGCCTGAACATCTCGCCCCCGACCTGCCTGCGTCGGGTGCGGCGCCTGCGGGCGGGCGGATGGATCGCCAGCGAGGTCGCGATCCTCGACCCGGTGCGGCTCGGGCCGCTGCTCACCGCGGTCATCGAGGTCTCGCTCGACCGGCAGGATGCGGACTCGCTGGAGGCCTTCGAGCGGCGAGTCGCGCCGGACGACGCGGTGCAGCAGTGCTACCGCGTCTCGCCGGGGCCGGACTTCGTGCTGATCGCGACCGTGCGCGACATGCCCGCCTACCAGGCGCTGGCGCAGCGGCTTTTCACCAGTGACGCCAACGTGCGCAACGTCAAGGCCTTCTTCAGCCTGCACCGGGCCAAGTTCGCGCCGCGGCTGCCGCTGCCCGCCCCGGCCTGAGGCGCGACGCGGCTCAGGACTTCGGGGCCTTCTGCGGCCGCTGCCAGTCGGCGTAGCTGGCCTGCTTGGCGCGCGAGATCGTCAGGGCGCCGGGCTCGGTGCTCTTGGTGATGGTCGAGCCGCCGCCGATGGTGCCGCCGGCGCCGATCGTGATCGGCGCCACCAGCACGCAGTTGCTGCCCACGTGGACGTCGTCGCCGATGATCGTGCGGTGCTTGTTGGCGCCGTCGTAGTTGGCCGTGATGCTGCCGGCACCGTAGTTGACGCGCTGGCCGACCGTGGCGTCGCCCAGGTAGGCCAGGTGGTTGGCCTTGGCCCCGGCCGCGAGCGTGGAGTTCTTGACCTCCACGAAATTGCCGATATGCACCTCGGCGCCCAGCCGGGCTCCGGGCCGCAGCCGCGCGAACGGCCCGACCAGGGCACCGGCGCCCACCGTCACGCCGGCCTTCTCGCCGTCGATGTGGGTGAACGGATGGATCACGGCGCCGGTCTCGATGCGCGCGTTGGCGATCACGCAGTTGGCGCCGATGCGCACGTCCGCACCGAGCGAAACCGCGCCCTCGAAGACGCAGTTGACGTCGATCTCGACGTCGGATTCGCAGACCAGCGTCCCGCGCAGGTCGAAGCGCGCCGGATCGGCCAGCCGGACGCCCTGCGCCATCAGGGCGTGGGCCTGGCGCAGCTGGTGGGCGCGCTCCAGCGCCGCCAGCTGCGCCGGGCTGTTGACGCCGGCCACCTGCAGGGCATCGTCGGTGCGGTGCGCGACCACCGGGACGCCGTCCACGGCGGCGAAGCCGACGATGTCGGTCAGGTAGTACTCGCCTTGCGCGTTCCTGTTGTCCAGTCGCGCCAGCCAGGTCTTGAGCAGCCGGGCCGGCACCGCCATGACGCCGCTGTAGATCTCGCGGATGGCGCGCTGCGCCTCGGAGGCGTCCTTTTCCTCGACGATCGACTGGACCTCGCCTTCGGCGTCCTGCTGCCCCTGCACCCGGACGATGCGCCCATAGCCCTGCGGGTCGTCGACCTCGATGGTCAGCAGCGCCAGCCGGCGGCCCGCGCTCTCGGCCACCAGCGCGCGCAGTGTGTCGGCACCGATCAACGGCACGTCACCCGACAGCACCAGCACCGTCCCATCGTCGGGCAGCAGCGGCGCCGCCTGCTGCACGGCGTGCCCGGTCCCGAGCTGCGGCATCTGGCGCGCAAATTGCGGCGTCACGCCGGCCACGGCGCCCTCGAGCGCCGTCTCGACATCGGTGGCGCCATGGCCGGTCACGACCACGACATGGCGGGCGCCGATCCCGGCCGCGGTATCGATCACATGGGCGACGAGCGCGCGCCCGCCCAAACGATGCAACACTTTAGGCAGGCTGCTTTTCATGCGCGTGCCCTTTCCGGCCGCCATGATGACGACGTCGACCGGCTCCTGGTTGTCCTTCTGAATCTGATTCATGCCACTTTCCCGAATGCGTTGCGCAATGCTGGCGCGGATTATCGGCGCGCTGATGGCCGCCGCGCTGCTCGCTTCCTGCAGCGCGCTCAAGCTCGCCTACAACAACCTGCCCGAAGTCGGCTACTGGTGGCTCGACGGCTACGTCGACTTCGACGACGCGCAGACGCCGCGGGTGCGCGAAGAACTGCAGCAGCTGCTGGCCTGGCACCGGCGCAACGAGCTGCCGAAGCTTGCCGACCTGCTGCAGCAGGCCCGGTCCCTGGCGCCGGGCGAGATCACGCCGACGCAGGCCTGCGACTTGCTCGACGCCTTCCGGGCGCGCTTGCTGACGGTGGCGCAACGCGGCGCGCCGGCCGGCGCCGAACTCGCGCGCAGCCTGAGCGAGGCGCAGTTGCGGCAGATCGAGCGCAAGTACCAGAAGACCAACGCCACCTACGCCGAAGACTGGCTCGCGCGCAGCCCGGCCCAGCAGCGCGAGAAGCGCTACGACCAGTTCCTCGATCGCAGCGAGGATTTCTACGGTCGGCTCGACGCCGGCCAGCGCGAGCTGCTGCGCCAGCAGGTGGAACGTTCGGCCTTCGATCCGCTGGCGGTCGACGCCGACCGCAAGCGGCGCCAGCAGGACGTGCTGGCCCTGCTGCGCCGGGTCCAGACGCAACAGCTGCCGCCGGGCGAGACGCAGGCGCTGATCCAGGCCTACGTGCGCCAAGTGGCCGAGCCGGCGCCAGGCCCCGCCGCCGCGCGGCAGGCGGCGATGATGCAGGAGGCCTGCGACACGATGGCGGTGCTGCACAACCGCACGACCGCGGCTCAGCGCGAGAAGGCGGCGCGGCGCTTGCAAGCCTACGCCAACGACCTGCGCCAGCTGGCGGATGCGCAAGGCGGCGCCGACACACCCTGAACGCGCCCTGAACCCTACCTTTAGAACGTTTGTTTACAATCAGGCCCAAATCGTAACCAGATCCATGACCATCACGCTCTGCACTCTGTTCGAAGGCAACTACCACTACGGCGTTGCCGCCCTGTCGAATTCGCTGATCGCCTCGGGCTTCGTGGGCGACTTCTGGGTCGGTTACCGCGGTGAACTGCCGGCGTGGATCGCGGACTCCCCCGACTTCGACCGGGCCAGCGGCGAATTGCGGGTCGCGCCGACGCTGAAGCTGCACATGGTGGAAATCGACACCCCGCTGCACTTCGCGTACTACAAGCCGACCTTCCTGCGCCAGGTCTTGGAGCACCACGCACCCGAGGCGACGCGGGTCGCCTACCTGGATCCGGACATCGTCCTCAAGTGCACGTGGCCAGCATTCGCCGCCTGGTTCACGGACGACGGGATCTCGCTGTGCGAGGACGTCAACCCCAACTTTCCCGAGCGGCACCCGAAGCGCCTGCAGTGGCAGCGCTTTTTCGCGGCGCACGGCGTCACCTCGCAGCGCAGCATCGGGCGCTACTACAACTCCGGCTTCATCGCCGTCCCGCGCGCGCACATCGAGTTCCTGGGTCTGTGGGGCCACTTGTGCGACCTGGTGGTCGACCACAACAAGGGCGTCAAGCACTTGAAGGCGGGCGATGCGAACTCCATCTTCCATTCCACGGATCAGGACGCGCTCAATTTCGCCCTCACCGTGAGCGAGGTGCCGCTCAACACGGCCGGGCCCGAAGCGATGGACTTCTTGCCGGGCGGCTACTACCTGTCGCATGCCATCGGCTGGCTCAAGCCGTGGGACGGCAAACACATCCTGCAGGCACTGCGCGGACAACCGCCGCGGCTCGCGGCCAAGGCGTACTACCAGTTCGCGAATGCGCCGATCAAGGTGTGGGGGGACGGCGATCTCGCGTGGCGGCGGATCAAACTGAAGATCGCCACCGCCATCGGCCGCGTCTACCGCTCGGCCTGACCCTGCCGGACTCGCGGCCTCAACGCTTCGCGGGGGGCTCGGTGACCCACAGGCCCGCGAGCCAGCGCGCGCTGCGGTCCAGCCCTTGCGCAGCGCCCAGCGGCGGCGCATAGCCGAGCACCTCGACCGCGCGATCCATCGGCAATCGCGTCGCGCAAGTGTGCAACTGGCTGATCTCGTAGTCCGCCGATGGCGAAGGCGCCTGCGGCAGCAGGAAGCCACTCGCGATCGGGGGTGCCGTGTAGCGCTCGAGACCGGCCTTCACCGCATCCTTCAGCCGCCGGCTGAACATCGGAAGGATCATCCGTGACGCCGGCACCTGCTTGGCCCACGCCACGCGGTCGCGCAGCGAGCGCGTCGGCATGCCCGCCGCCGGCACCTCGCGGAAGTCCGACATGTCGAAGCCGAGCGCCTGCGCCAGCGGCTGGTAGAACTCGCGCCACGTCATGCAGGTGCTGTCCGCGACATAGAAGGCGCCCTCGGCCGCGCGCGCATGCGTGAGGCCCAGCTCGATCGCATGAATCAGGTTGTCGACGTAGATGTGGTTGCAGAACCCATGGCCGCCCTCGACCAGGAACGCCTGCTTCGAATGCAGCGCGCGCGGCAGGCCGCCGAACCACTGGCAGCGCGGCCCGTAGACGATGYCCGGCCTCAGGATGCAGACCTCCACGCCCGAGGCTTCGCGCAGCACGCGCTCGGCCCGCACTTTGGCGTTGTTGTAGTCGTTGGGCTGGTCGTCCTTGAGCGGCGTCGCATCGTCGGTGCCTGCCGGCGGGTTCTGCCCGTGCACGGAGGCGCTGCTGAGGTAGACGAGCCGGCGTACGCCCGCGGTCTTGCAAGCCTGCACCGCAGCCTGCGCGGCGGCGACGATCTGCGCGGCATCGCCGACGATCGCATGCACCATCGCGTCGCAGCCGCGAACCGCTTCGGCCAGCGAGGCCGCGTCGAAGATGTCGGCCTGCTTCCAAGACGGCAACGCAAAACGCGCCATGCGGGCGAGGCTGTAGGGGCTGCGCACGATCGCACGCACATCGTGCGTGCCGCCGAGCACCCACTTCTCCATCAGGCGGGTGCCGACGAATCCGGAACCTCCGAGCACCGCGACTTGCATGGTCACGCCGCCTCCACGAGCTGGTGGGCGCGGACGGACTCTTCCGGATCGAAATAAGGCATGTCCATCAGTCGCTTGCGGGCGTACATGGTTTCGACGAGCGACAGCGCGGCCATGGCCGTGCCGCCGCTGACGCGGGGCTTTCGGTTCTCGCGGACCGCATCCACCACGTCCTTCCACTGCGCGGTGAAGGCGCCGAGGTACCCGTGGGCCGGGGTGGAGTACGTGGCGGTGCTGCCGTATTGCAGGCGGCTCGTTGCCAGCTGCGGGACGGGCACGCCGTCGATCTCGATCAGCAGGTCGGTCGCCTGCCCGGTGCGCCACGTGACGGTCGCGCGTTCGAACTCGACGCGATAGCAGTTGGCCAGCTCCACATCCCAACTGAGGCGGATGTCGGCCTCGGTTCCGCCGGGCCAGCGCAATTTGGCGGCGCTGTTGATCTCCACGCCTCCCATGGCATCGTCGGCATAGTCCACGACCTCGGGCAGGCCGAGCCACGACACCAGGATTTCGAGCATGTGGATGCCGATGTCCAAGGTGACGCCGCCGCCGCCCTCCTGCCGGGTGAAGAAACCCGCCGTCGCGGCCGGCCAGCGGAACATGCCGCCCTCGTCGGCCACGATGCGGCGCACCGGCCCGAACACCCCGGAGGCGATCATGGTGCGAATGGTCTCGATGGCCGGGAAGAAGCGCCGGAAGTGCCCGACCGCGAGCATGAGGCCCAACCGATCCGCTTCGCTGCGCATGCTGCGCGCCTCGGCGACGGTGGCACAGATCGGCTTTTCGACCAGCAGGTTGTAGCCGCGCCCGAGCAGCGACAGCGCGAGATCCGCATGGCTGCGCGCCGGCGTCGCGATCAGCGCGATGTCGGCTTCGCGCGCGTGCTCGAGGTCGTTGTAGCACTTGGCCGAGGGGAAGAGGTGCTGGCAACGCGCCAGTCGCTCTTCGCTGCGGTCCACCAGGCCGACCACTTCGAGCCACCCTTGCCGCTCTGCCGCGCGCGCCGCCGGGCCCTGGTATTCCTCCACCACCGCGCCGCAGCCGATGATGAGGACCTTGAGCGGAGCCTCCGCCTTGTTCTCGATTGCGCTCTCGCTATTCATTTCTTGATCCGAAAAACCAGTCGTAGTTGCCGGACCAACAGGACGGGATTGCGCAGCAGGATGCCGGCTGCACGCAACTTGCCGCCGGGTGAGCGGACCACGTCCCGCAGCAGCGGCCGCATCGTCAGCGAGAAGCCGGCGAAGCCGGCACGCCTCGCCTCGCGGCACGCACGGCAGTCCGCATGGGCGGGCGCATTGCGGCCGATGACCCGGCTCCCGGCGCGCCACATCACTTCCACGTTCCTGCTCATGCTGCCCGGCACGATGCGGTAGACGCTGCGCATGTCGCGTGCGAGCCCGAATTTGCCGCCAGCCGCGGCGATGCGCAGCCAGAGGTCCCAGTCCTCGCAGGAGCGCAGGCTGACATCGAAGAGACCGACTTGCGAGAGGATCTCGCGGCGTATGACGAAGGTGTTCGGGGGGCCGATGCAGCTCCGCAGCAGCGTGTGCAAGGCATCGACGGAGAGGTCCCGCCCGCCGAACTCGCTGATGACCGTGTCCCCGCCTTCGTCCACCACGTCGGCATAGCCGTGCACCACATCGAGGTCTGGGGACTGCGCGAAGGCGCGCGCCGCCGCGGCGAGCATGCCGGGGCGCAGGAAGTCGTCCGAATCGAGGAACAGCAGATACCGGCCGCTCGAGCGCAGGATGCCGCGATTGCGGGCCGCGCACAGCCCCGCATTCGGCTGACGGATCACGATCACGCCTTCATAGCGGCTCGCGACTTCGGAGGCGTTGTCAGGCGAACCGTCGTCCACCACGATCACCTCGAGATCCACGTCGCGCGCCTGCGCCAGGGCCGCCTCGATCGCCTTCGGCAGCAGATGCGCCTGCTTGTAGCACGGGATGATGACGCTGAACTCCGGCATCAATGCGACCCTTGCCGCCGCCACAGACTGGAAACACCGTCCCGCAGCACCAGCGGCCAGAAGCACACCGGCAGCCGCGCCACTTCGCGCAGCGCCGCCGAGATCGACGTGCGCGCGCGCTGGCGCAGCATCGGTGCGAAGGCCATGTTGTAGACGTAGCGCGCGCCGCCCTGCAACGCATGGCGCGCAGTGACGCGACGCAAGGTCGGCGAACCGACCGGCAGGCGAGACGCCATTCCGACCACCTGCCGGATGCCTCGCCACATGGCCTGCCCGTTCTTGCTCAGCGAGCCGCCGCGCAGGCGGTACACCGCGAGCGAGTGGTCCATGCGAACCCACTTGTCGGTCGCCGCCGCGATGCGCAGCCAGAGGTCGAGGTCCTCCGCGTGATGAAGCCCGGGCCGGAACAGGCCGGTGCGCGCCAAGACCTCGCGCCGCACGATGACGCCGTTGGTCGGCACCGGTTCTCCGCGCAGGACGCTCAGGAAGGCCGTCGGTTGCAGGCTGGGCGCGCCATGGCGGTCGACCGGACGGCCTTCGTCGTCGACGACCTGCATGCCGCAGACGAACACATCGGCATCCGGATTCGCAGCCAGCGCCGACTCGAACGCTGCGCGGTAGCCCGGCAGAAGCAGATCGTCGCTGTCGAGGAACAGCACGAATTCCGCCCGGCTTTCGAGGATCGCGCGGTTCCGCGCCACCGAAGGGCCGGCATTGCGCTGGCGGATCACGCGCACGCCTTCACAACGCTCGGCGTAGTCGGCCGAGCCGTCGCTGGAGCCGTCGTCCACCAGCAGCACCGGAACACGGTTGTCCCCCCACGCCGAGGCGAGGGTTTCCGACAGCGTCGCGGCAGAGTTGTACGAGGCCGTGAGGGCTTCCAGCGTCGCCATGGCTCACGCCTGTTGCGAAACGATGCTGTGGGCAGACAGGCGGCTCGCGAGCCTCAGCACACCATGGCGGCCTTCATAGGCGCGCGGCGCACCGGGCAGGGCGACGGGATGCACTTCGAGTTGCACGCACTCCGGCGCGGAAAACACTTCCTTGCCCGCCACGTCGTGCATATAGAAATCGATGAAGTAGCGGCCCGGCATCAGGCTCATGCGCTCCAGCGCGAGCCGGAACGTGAAGCGCCCGTCGTAGCGCTGGAAATCCACCGATTCCTCGGGTCCCCAGACTTCGGAAAGGGTGACGCCGTTGGAGTCGTGCCAGCGGAAGAACGGAATGCACAGCGGCGTCGGTTCGATCGCCTCGAGTTCGAACTCGATCTCCAGGGGCTCCAGGAAATCGATGTCGCCCACGGCCGTCTGCGCGCCGTTGATCAGCAGGTCCACCAGTTGCAGCTTCGACGACTTGCCGTACCGCGCCTGCACCGCAACCGGCGCCCGCGTCGCGTATTCGGCCAGCACCTCGTCGACCGAGCCCTGGCGCTTCAGCTTGCCGCCCTGGAGCAGCAGGCCCTTGTTGCACAGCGCCTTCACCGCGGCGATGTTGTGGCTCACGAAGAGCACCGTCTTGCCTTCCTGGCTGCTGACGTCCTTCATCTTGCCCAGGCACTTCTGCTGGAACTGCGTGTCGCCGACCGCGAGCACCTCGTCGACGATCAGGATCTCGGGGTTCAGGTGCGCGGCCACCGCGAACGCGAGGCGCACGTACATGCCGCTCGAATAGCGCTTGACCGGCGTGTCGAGAAAGCGCTCGACCTCGGCGAAATCGACGATGGCGTCGAACTGCCGGTCGATGTCGCGCTCGCGCATCCCGAGGATCGAGCCGTTGAGGTAGATGTTCTCGCGCCCGGTGAGCTCGGGATGAAAGCCCGTCCCGACCTCCAGCAGCGAGCCGACCTTGCCGTACAGGCGCACTTCGCCCGCCGTCGGCTCGGTGATTCGGCTCAGCACCTTCAGCAGCGTGCTCTTGCCCGCGCCATTGCGGCCGACGACGCCGACCACGTCGCCCTTCTTGACGTCGAACGACACGTCGTCGAGCGCCCTGAAGGTCTCGTACTCCTGGCGGCGGAAGACGTTCTTGAGCGCCGCGAATGCGGCCTCGGTGACCCGGCTGTGCTGGGCCATGTGCGCGATGCGGTACTCCTTGCTGAGTCCACGGACGGAAATCGCCAGATCAGATGACATCGGCAAATCTCCGCTCTGCGCGTTGGAAGATCATGGCGCCCACGGCGAACAGCACCACGGAAACCACGGCGCTCCAGACCACCGAGCCCCAGTTCATCGTCGGCGTGCCGAGCACGGCCCACCGGAACGATTCGAGGATGCCGACCATCGGGTTGATCGCGGCGAGCCATTGCGCCGACTGAGGAATGCTCGATGCAGCGTAGGCCACCGGACTCGCCCACAGCAGGAACTGGCTGAGAACCGGAATGACGTAGCGCACATCGCGATAGCTGACATTGAGCGCCGCGGTCCAGAAACCGAGCCCGAGCGCCAGCAGGATCGCCATGAGCATCGAGACCGGCAGGAAGAGCAGCGCGAAAGTCGGCGGAATGCGGTAGATCACGAGCAGCACCGACATGACGACCGCGCCGACCCCGAAGTCCAGCAGCACGCCGCGCACCGTCGACAGCGGCAGCACGATGCGCGGGAAGTAGATCTTGCTGACCAGCCCCGAATTGCCGACCAGCGAATCGCTGGCCTTCTGGAAGATCTGAAGGAACGTGTTCCAGATCAGCAGGCCGGCAAAACCGAAGACGAAGTATGGAATGCGCGCGTCGCCGGTCGGCAGGTTGGCTACCGCCCCGAAAACGAAGGCAAACAGCGCCGCACCGATGAGCGGCTGCAGCACCACCCAGAGCACGCCGACCGCCGTCTGCCTGTAACGCAGCCGCACGTCGCGCAGCGCGAGGATGCGCAGCAGGTCGCGGTACTCCAGCACATCCCGCCAGGGGAAGAAAGCCGCACGACGCTGCGGCTTGATAACAAGGTGAGGTTCACCTGCATTCGACATTGACGAGAGACCTTCCGAGCCTGAGAGAGCACCGAGGAGTCCTGCGAGACAGCCTCAGAGACATTAGTTGCACGATGATACACGTCAAGATTAACTCTTAACTACTAACATTCGGCCGACTGTGCGAAACGACACGGTGTTATGCCTCTCGCAGTATCTGCCGAAGGCGGTGTTGACTGCAGCGCGCGCCGAAACATCACGGCGACGGCTCAGATCAGCGGCAATGGCTGCATCGGCCGTTCGAAATAGTCGCCCAGCGTCTCCAGGGCGTGCGGCTCCAGGATGCGCAGCCAGCCGCTGTCGAGCTTGTAGAGCCCCAGGCGCTGCAGGCGCCGCAGCGTCTTGTTGGTGTGCACCAGCGACAGGCCCAGCGCATCGGCGATGTGCTGCTGGTTGAAGGGGAACTCGGTCCAGCCGTCGCGCACCATGCCGGCGCGCTCGGCACGCCGGTACAGGTGCATCAGCAGCATCGCGACCCTTTCGCTTGCATTGCGCCGGCCGGCCGTCACGAGGTTGTCGTCGACCAGCTTCTCTTCGCGCGCCGCCAGCCAGGTGATGTGATAGCCGAGCTTGGGACGGGCATGGAACAAGTTCCACAAAGTGTCGCGCTCGAAGCTGCACATCGTCGTATCGGTCACGGCCTCCACACCGTGCGTGTGGCCGTCGGCGAATTCGTCCTGCAGGCCGATGAAATCGCCCGGCAGCAGGAAGCCGAGGATCTGGCGCCGGCCGTCGCTCAGCGTCTTGTAGCGAAAGGCCCAACCCGAATACAGCGTGAAGAGCTGGGGCGAGGGCCGGTCCTCGCTGACGATGACGCCGCCGGCCTCGACCACCCGGGTGCCGCTGCGGAACGACTGGATGGTGCGCACCTCGTCGGAGCCGACCGCGAGAAACGTGGGGTTCGCGCGCAGCGTGCATTCCTCGCAAGGGTGGGCACACCGCGGGGGGTGGGATGGCGCTGGATAGTCCTCGAACTTCACTCGAACACTATAGGGCAGAGCGCTGTGTCTTTTGACGTTTTCTAGGGGCGGGACGACTCCTACACTTCGGGCGCCCTCCCTCGGACAAAGAATGCCGGAACTCGAAGAAATCCTCTATTGCAGCCTGTTGGCAGCCGATCAACCCACCCATGTCGTCGGCCGTATCGTGACCCAGGCCCGTTCGCGCAACGCCAGCGCGGGCATCACGGGCATCCTGGTGTTCGACGGCATGCGGTTCTGCGAGCATATCGAGGGGCCGGCGGAGCCGCTGCGCGCGCTGTGGGCGAGGCTTCAAGCCGACCCGCGCCATACCGACGTGCGCGTCCTGCACCAGGGCAGCGTGGCCGCCCGGCGCTACCAGCGTTTCGAAATGGGGCTGGCCGAGGTTGAGTTCGAGGACGACCTGGCCGGCATCGCGCAACTGCAGGGCGGTGAAGCCCTGCAGCGGTTCCTCGCGCTGCGGCCACGCTTCGACATCGGCGGCTGAGCCTCGGGCGCTCGAGGCTCAGGCGGCGTCCCAGCTGTAGGTGGCGCCGTGGCTGTCCCACGGTTCCATCACGATCCGCTCGCCGGCGGCCACCGCCAGCGACTCGCCGGGCGCCAGCACCAGGTCTTCGCTGCCGGCATGGGCGGTGGCGTCGCGGGTCACCCAGACCCGGCCCTGGCGGATGCGCAGCACGCTCGCGCCCGACGCCTTGAGGCTCATGGCGTGGCCGGCATCGAGCTGCCAGGCACCGCGGCGCACGGCCGGCGGCACGGCAGCCGGGCGGGCCAGGGTGGCGGACGAAAGCGAGGGCGAGGTGTAGACGGCGGACATGGGGGACTCCTGAGGTGACTGTGCGCAAAGGCGCGCTTCGGGAATGAATGATCTTCCTCGGCTCGTTGGCGGTCCAATGAAAACGCGGTAGCCTACTGATTCCGGTTTCGCATCAATCCACCTTCGGCCGAGGCCCGTCCCGTGCTCCATTCCCAGACCCATCTGCGTTCCAGGCCGATCTCGGCCGGCCACCTGCGCGCCTTCGAGGCGGTCGCCCGGCACCTGAACTTCCGCGCCGCCGCCGAGGAAATGGCCCTGACCCAGTCGGCCGTCAGCCGCCAG
Organism: Variovorax sp. 10N432; assembly: GCF_056394465.1. NCBI lineage: Bacteria > Pseudomonadati > Pseudomonadota > Betaproteobacteria > Burkholderiales > Comamonadaceae > Variovorax > Variovorax sp. 10N432. The sequence goes on along the minus strand of NZ_JBFTHX010000011.1, from coordinate 156,119 downwards.
ATCCAGTCGCTCGAAGAAGAGGTCGGCGTCAGCCTGTTCCTGCGCCATACGCGGGCGGTGGAGCTCACCGGCGCCGGGGCCCAGCTGCTGCTGGCGGTGCAGCAGTCGCTGCCGCGCATCGACGGCGCGGTGCGCCAGATCCGCCAGAACGCGGGCCGCAAGAGCGTCTCGCTCACCACCTTCGCCTCGTTCGCGTCGATGTGGCTGATCCCGCGCCTCGAGGCCTTCCAGCGCGACAACCCCGAGATCGACATCCGCATCGACGCCAGCGACGTCGCGCTCGACATGGACATCGCCGACGTCGACATCGCGCTGCGCTACGGGCCGCGCGAGCACATGCCGCCGGGCGCGCACCGGCTGTTCGGCGAAACCATCACGCCGGTGGCCAGCCCCTGGCTGATCAAGAGCAACCCGGCGATCAAGGCGCCGGCCGACATCGCCCGCTTCACCTTGATCGAGGCCGGCGACGCCCATCGCACGCACCTCGAATGGCTGACCTGGCGCCGCTGGTTCGAGGTCAACGACATGCTGCGGGCCCAGCCGCGGCGCTGGCTGTACTTCAACTACGCCTACCAGATGGTGCAGGCCGCATTGACCGGCCAGGGGGTGGTGCTGGCGCGCAGTTCGCTGATCGCCGAGAGCCTGGCCAACGGCGACCTGGTCGAGGTGCTGCCGCACCACCGCATGGATTCGCCGATGGCCTACTGGCTGATCACCGGCCCGCGCAGCGCGCCCCGGCCCGAGATCCAGGCCTTCTGCGAGTGGCTGCAGGCCCAGGCCGAGACGACCCGGGAAACGATCGGCGAGGTGCCGGACCCCGACACCGTCGACCAATTGGACTGAAAAGCGTGGCCCGGCCCGAGATCAGCCGATCGGCCAGACGACGCCGTTGTCGTTCAGGATGGCGTCCAGCGGGAGATCGTGCGCTTCCGGCTCGAAATCATCCAGGAAGCCGCCGGTGTAGCCGAGCCCGACCGTGAACGGGCGCGGCTCCAGCGCGGCCAGGGTGCGGTCGTAGAAGCCGCCGCCGTAGCCCAGCCGGTAGCCGCCCGCGCTGTAGCCCAGACAGGGCACGAACAACAGCGTCGGCACGATCAGCTCGGTGTCCTTGGGCTTGGGGATGTCGAAGGCGTCGTTCTCCATCGGGCAGCCGGGATACCAGGCATGGAAAGTCAGCGTCTTGTGGACCCGGTCGACCACCGGCAGGCCGATGCGGCGGCGCTGCGGCTCGTCGAGCAGCTCGCCGTCTTCCTTCCAGCGGTGCAACGCCGGCAGCGGATCGAATTCGCCCTTGATCGGCCAATAGGCGCCGATGACGGTGTCCGGCCGGCCCACCAGCCAGATCCGCATCACGCGCTGGAGCAGGTCGGCGCGCGCGAGGCGGTCGGGCATGGCCAGGCGCTGCTCGATCAGCGCGGCACGCAGTTGTCCCTTGAGAAAAGTGGCCGTTTCCGAGGTGTCGGCACCCTTTGACTTGTCCATAATCCCCCGATGCAGTTCGCAAGCATTTTGGCACCCGCGCGGCGCCTTCCCCGCACCTCTTTTTCCACCCTCGCTTTTTCGCTCGTCCTGGCCACCGCCGCCCTGTGGCAGCCGGCCCGTGCGCAGAGCGGCGGCGACGACGTCCTGCTGCAAATGAAGCAGGCCTCCCAGCGCGGCGACAAGGCCCGCCTGTCGGCCCTGCTGCCGCAGGCGCGCGGCCATGCGCTCGAACCCTGGGCCGCCTATTGGGAGCTGAAGGCCCGGCTCGGCGAGAGCAGCACCCAGGAAGTACAGGATTTCCTGGCCCGCTACGCCGGCACCTACCAGGAAGACCGGATGCGCAACGACTGGCTGCTGCTGGCCGGCCAGCGCCGCGACTGGGACAGCTTCAGCAGCCTCCACCCGGCCTACCGCATGAACGACGATGCCCAGGTGAGCTGCTATGCGATCCTGGTCGAGACCCTGCGCTCGGGCACCGCCAGCCAGGCCCAGGCCGACGAGGTCCGTCGCCACTGGTTCGCCCAGCGCGATCTCGATGACGGCTGCCTGACCGCCGCCGACCGCATGATCGGCGCTCGCCTGATGTCGCCGAACGACGCCTGGAAGAAGGCCCGGCTGGCGATCGAGGCCAACCGGCCGCAGGCAGCCCGCGCCGCGGTCATGCTGGTGGCACCCGACGCCATCGCCCTGTTCGACGAAATGAACGCCAACCCGGTCAAGTTCCTGGCCGGCCGCGCCACCGCGGTCGCCAAGTCGCGTCGCGAGCTGGTGGTGCTGGCCCTGATCAAGATGACCGTCGCCGATCCGGGCGTGGCCGCCGCGCAGCTCGAGGGCAAGTGGGACACCACGCTGTCGACCGAGGAGCGCAACTGGCTCTGGGGCGCCATCGGCCGCCAGTTCGCGACCAAGCTGTCGCCGCTGGCCGGCAGCTATTTCGCCAACGTCACCAAGCTCGGCGACCTGACCGACGACATGCTGGCCTGGAAGGCCCGCGCGGCGCTGCGCACCGGCAGCTGGAAAGACGTCCAGGCCGCCGTCGACGCCATGAGCGTGGCGCAGCAGCAAGACCCGACCTGGGTCTACTGGAAGGGCCGCGCCCTGCTGGCCGGCGGCGGCGAAGAGCGCCGGGCCCAGGCCCGCATCCTGTTCGAGAGCATCGCCGGGACCCGCGGCTTCTACGAGCTGCTGGCGCTCGAGGAGCTCGGCCAGCGCGCCGCCGTGCCGACCAGGCCGGCGCCGCTCACGCCGGAAGAGAAAGCCGCCGCCCGCAGCAACCCGGCGCTCAACCGCGCGCTCTACGCGATCGCGATCGGGCTGCGCCCCGAAGGCACGCGCGAATGGAACTACGCCACCAACCTGCACGACAAGGGCGGCATGGGCGACCGCGAACTGCTGGCCGCCGCCGACCTGGCCTGCCAGCGCGAGGTCTATGACCGCTGCATCAACACCAGCGAGCGCACCAAGGGCGTGATCGACGTCGACCAGCGCTTCCCGATGCCCTTCCACGACGCCGTGCTGCGCAAGAGCCAGGAGATCGGCCTCGACCCGGCCTACGTCTACGGCCTGATCCGGCAAGAGAGCCGCTTCATCATGGACGCGCGCTCGGGCGTCGGCGCCTCCGGCCTGATGCAGGTGATGCCCGCCACCGCGCGCTGGACGGCCAAGAAGATCGGGCTGGCCGACTTCACGCCGGGCCAGATCACCGACCGCGACACCAACATCACGATCGGCACCAACTACCTCAAGCTGGCGCTGGACGACTTCGACGGCTCGATGGCGCTGGCCGCGGCGGCCTACAACGCCGGCCCGGGCCGGCCGCGCAGCTGGCGCAACGGACCGACCATGGAAGCCGCGATCTGGGCCGAGAACGTGCCCTTCAACGAAACCCGCGACTACGTCAAGAAGGTGCTCGCGAACACCACCAACTACGCCGCCGTGATCAGCGGCCAGCCGCAGTCGCTCAAGTCGCGGCTGGGCAACGTGGGGCCGCGCAATGCGGCCGAGCCGGAGCCCAACAAGGACCTGCCCTGAGGCGCTCGCGAACCGGGCAATGAACCGAACCCTGCAGGGCCTGCGCGCCCAGCTCCCTCCCTGGGCCATCGAATGGCTCGAGGTCATCGTCCCGCTGGCGCAGGTGGCGCTGATCCTGCTGGGCGCCTGGCTCCTGGTGCGCTTCGCGCGGCGCCTGATCGAGCGCGTGACCACCGGCTATGCGTTGCCGGGCAACGTCGACCTGGTCACGCGGCGCACGGTCGCCTTCCTGATCTACGGCGGCGCGCTGCTCTGGGGCCTGGAGCGGCTGGGCGTCTCGGGCACCGTGCTCTGGACCGCCTTCACCAGCTTCGCCGCCGTCGGCGCGGTGGCCTTCTTCGCCGCCTGGAGCGTGCTGTCGAACATCTTCTGCGCGCTGCTGATCTTCACCACACGGATGTTCTGGCCCGGCGACACGATCGAAGTGCTCGAGAACGGCGAGAAGCCCGGCCTCAAGGGCCGGGTGCTCGACATCAACCTGGTTTTCACCACGCTGGAAGAAAGCGGCAGCGCGCAGGGCGGAACCACGCTGAAGATCCCCAACAGCATGTTCTTCCAGCGCGCCGTGCGCCGCTGGCACGGCAGCGCCCCCGCGTTGCCGCGCACCGTCGACCTGACGCCACGGCCCTCCACCGAGGCCCCGCCCGGCTGAGCGGCGCGAAAGTGCCGCCGTCCTACAGTCGGGCGCGCGCCGCCCGGCGACACTTCGGCCACCCCGACTTCCGCCCGCAGCATGGCCGCCTCCGTCTGGGCGGCGACCACCGAGGTGCTCGCCGCCGAGTTCTCCGACGTTCCCGATCTCCCGCAGGTGCTGCGCATCGCCGTGCGCCTCACGCTGGCCTCGGTGCTCGGCTTCCTGCTCGGCTTCGAGCGCGAGCAGCACGGCAAGGCTGCCGGGGTGCGCACCCACATGCTGGTGGCGATAGGCTCGGCGATGTTCGTGCTGGTGCCGCAGCAGGCCGGCATCGAGCCGGCCGACATGAGCCGGGTGATCCAGGGCCTGGTGGCGGGCGTCGGCTTCCTGTGCGCCGGCACCATCCTCAAGCAGGGCCGGGACGAGCAGCAGGTGCAGGGCCTCACGACCGCGGCCGGCCTGTGGATGACGGCCGCGATCGGCATGGCCTGCGGCCTCGGGCGCGAAGTGACCGCCGTGCTCAGCGCCCTGCTGGCGCTGGCGGTGCTGGCGCTGGTGCCCCGGCTGGTGGCGCTGATCGAACGGGTGGTCGGGCCGCCCGCCGACAACGGCGCCAAGCCCCGCGTGATCGCTCCGCCGGACGACGCGGCCGGGCGCCGCTAGCATTGAGGGCTTTGCATCACCGGAGGCCCTTCATGACCCAGCTCTACATCGGAAACAAGAACTACTCGTCGTGGTCGATGCGGCCCTGGGTGCTCATGAAGCAGGCCGGCATCCCGTTCGAGGAAGTGATGGTGCGCTTCGACTCCTTCGACGCCGGCTCGCAATTCAAGAACGCCATCGGCGCGCTCAACCCGGTCGCCAAGGTGCCGGTGCTGGTCGACCATGGCCTCGTGGTCTGGGACACCCTGGCCATTGCCGAGTACCTGGCCGAGACCCATCCCGACAAGAAGCTGTGGCCGCAGGCGACGGCCGATCGCGCCCGGGCGCGCAGCATCTGCGCCGAGATGCACGCGGGATTCGGCGGGCTGCGCGGCCATTGCGGCATGAACATCGAGGCCTCGCTGCCCGAAGTCGGCGCCCGGCTGCTGCGCGAACAGCCGGAGGTGAAATCCGATCTCGAGCGCATCGTCCAGATGTGGGGCGACCTGCTGGCCCAGCACGGCGGTCCGATGCTGTTCGGCGAGTTCACGATCGCCGACGCCTACTTCGCGCCGGTCGGAACCCGCATCAAGACCTACGGCCTGCCGGTGCCTGCCGCCATCACGGCCTACATCGAACGCGTGCAGGCCCTGCCGGGCGTCAAGGCCTGGATCGACGACGCGCTGGCCGAGAAGGACTTCCTTCCCTTCGAGGAGCCCTATCGCAGCGGCCGCTGAGCCCGCCTGCTGCGCCTAGACTCGCGGCATGCAAACCTATCTCGTCGGCGGCGCGATCCGCGATGCCCTGCTCGGCCGCGCCGGCAGCGACCACGACTGGGTCGTGGTCGGCGCCACGCCCGAGCAGATGGCGGCGCGTGGCTTCCTGCCCGTGGGGCGCGACTTCCCGGTCTTCCTGCACCCCGAAACCCGCGAGGAATACGCCCTGGCGCGCACCGAGCGCAAGAGCGCGCCGGGCTATCGCGGCTTCGTGGTCCACGCGGCGCCCGACGTCACGCTCGAACAGGACCTGGCGCGGCGCGACCTGACGATTAACGCGATCGCGCTGCCGGCGGACAGGCTCGCCGCGTCGGACCGGCTGGACATCGACCCGGCCGACCTGGTCGACCCTTTCCACGGCCAGCGCGACCTGCAGCGCAAGCAGCTTCGCCACGTGACCGAGGCCTTCCGCGAAGATCCGGTGCGCATCCTGCGGGTCGCGCGCTTCGCGGCCCGCTTCGCCGATTTCGACGTCGCGCCCGAGACCCTGGCCCTGATGCGCGAGATGGTCGCGGCCGGCGAGGCCGACGCCCTGGTGCCCGAGCGGGTCTGGCAGGAACTCGCGCGCGGACTGATGGAAGGCCGGCCCTCGCGCATGTTCGAGCTGCTGCGCGCCTGCGGCGCCCTCGCGGTGCTGCTGCCCGAGGTCGACCGCCTGTGGGGCGTGCCCCAGCCCGAGGCGCACCATCCCGAAGTCGACACCGGCGTGCACCTCATGATGGTGCTCGACATGGCGGCCCGGCTCGCGGCGCCGCTGGGCGTGCGCTTCGCCTGCCTGGTGCACGACCTCGGCAAGGGCACGACGCCGGCCGACGCGCTGCCGCGCCACATCGGCCACGAGCAGCGCAGCGCCCGGCTGCTGCGCGCGGTCTGCGAGCGCTGGCGGGTGCCGGTGGAAGTGCGCGAGCTGGCCGACGTGGTGGCGCGCGAGCACGGCAACATCCATCGCAGCGGCGACCTGAACGCCGCCGCCATCGTCCGCCTGCTGGAGCGCTGCGATGCATTCCGCAAGCCCGAGCGCTTCGACGAGGTGCTGCTGGCCTGCGAGTGCGACGCACGGGGGCGCCTCGGCCTGGAGGACACGCCCTATCCGCCGCGCCCCCGCCTCCTGGCCGCCCTGGCGGCGGCGCGGGGGGTGGCCACCGAGCCCATCGCCCGCGAAGCGCAGGCCAACGGGGCCGCGGGCCCGAAGATCGGCGAGGCCATCGCTCGGGCCCGGGTCGCGGCGGTCGCGGCCGCATTGCCCGCACCCTGAGTTCCGAATAGGGACATTGGCCGACGCGCCGCGGCGCGCGACTCTGCTATGGTTTTCCCTCCATGCAGAAGCCTCCCCGACTCACGCCCGACGCGGCCCTGTTCCTCGACTTCGACGGCACGCTGGTGGACCTCGCCGAAACGCCCGAGGCGATCCACGTGCCACCCGCGATGGTTGGGCTGCTCGGCGACCTCCGCGATCTGCTTGGCGGCGCGCTGGCGGTCGTCTCGGGGCGCCAGATCGACGTCCTCGACCGCTTCCTGGCCCCGCTGCGACTGCCCGCCGCCGGCGAGCACGGCGTCCAGCGCCGCGACGCCGAAGGTCGGATGCAGGAGCAGCGCGCCCCCGACCTGACGCGGGTCCTCGATGCCGCCAACGAACTGGCGCGGGTACACGAAGGCCTGCTGGTGGAGCGCAAGCACGCCGCCATCGCCCTGCACTACCGGCTCGCACCGCAGCTCGAGGCGGTCTGCCGCGACGCCATGGCGCGCATCATCTTCGACCAGCCGCAGCTGGAGCTGATGCACGGCAAGTTCGTCTTCGAGGTCAAGCCCGCGGGCATCCACAAGGGCGGCGCGATCGCCGCCTTCATGGACGAGGCGCCGTTCGCCGGCCGGGTCCCGGTGTTCGCCGGCGACGACACCACCGACGAGAACGGCTTCGCCGTGGTCCAGCCGCGCGGCGGCATCGCGATCAAGGTGGGCTCCGGTCCCAGCCAGGCACTGCACCGGCTCGACTCGCCGCGGGCGGTGTTCGAGTGGCTGATCGCGGCCCGCGACCAGCTGGCCTCGCCGCCCCTTCCAGAAACCCCGAAAAGGACCGACGAATGACATCCGCCACCGCAGAGGCCGCCGCCGCAGAAGACCACGCGGGCCCCTCCCCGGCGCCCGCGCCAGGGGGCTTCGGTCCGCCGGCGCCCGCCTCGCTGGATGTCGGCGTGATCGGCAACTGCGCCTACAGCGCCCTGGTCGACGCCCGCGGCCGCGTGGTCTGGTGCTGCCTGCCGCGCTTCGATGGCGACCCGGTCTTCAACGCGCTGCTCGACCCCGGTGCGGACGCCAGCGCCTGGGCCATCGAGATCGAGGATTTCGCCTCGTCGACGCAGTGGTACGAGCCGAACACCGCGGTGCTGCGCACCCGGCTTTACGACAGCGCCGGCCAGGGGATCGAGATCACCGACCTGGCGCCGCGCTTCCACAGCCGCTCGCGCTACTTCCGTCCGCTCACGATGGTGCGGCGGGTCAAGCCGATCAAGGGCACGCCGCGGATCCGCGTGTCGCTGGCACCGCGCTTCAACTGGGGCGCGCAGCCACCGGTCATCACCCGCGGCAGCAACCACATCCGGTACGTCGGGCCCGAATTCACGCTGCGGCTCAACACCGATGCCTCGGTCTCGCACATCCTGTCGCGCCAGCCCTTCGTGCTCTCGCGCGAACACAACTTCGTGCTCGGCGCCGACGAGACGCTGACCGACGGCATCGCCGACACCGCGCGCCATTTCGAGCAGGAAACCATCGCCTACTGGCGCACCTGGAGCAAGCGGCTGGCGATCCCGTTCGAATACCAGGAGGCCGTGATCCGCGCCGCGATCACGCTCAAGCTTTCGCTGTACGAGGACACCGGCGCGATCGTCGCCGCGATGACCACCAGCATCCCCGAGGCGCCGGGCAGCCAGCGCAACTGGGACTACCGCTACTGCTGGCTGCGCGACGCCTTCTTCGTGGTGCGCGCGCTCAACAGCCTGTCCGAGGTCGGCACCATGGAGGACTACCTGCGCTGGCTGTCGAACGTGGTGATCGGCTCGCACGGCGAGCACATCCAGCCGCTCTACGGCATCGGGCTCGAGCCCGAGCTGCCCGAGTCCTTCGTCGAAGGGCTGGGCGGCTACCGCGGCATGGGGCCGGTGCGCGTCGGCAACCAGGCGCAGGAGCATTTCCAGCACGACGTCTACGGCAACATCGTGCTCGGCGCGGCCCAGTCCTTCCACGACCACCGGCTGCTGAGCCGGGCCGGGGTCAACGAGTTCCCCTACCTCGAAGCGGTCGGCGAACAGGCGATCCGGGTCTACGGCACGCCCGACGCCGGCATGTGGGAGCTGCGCACGCGGGCCCGCGTCCACACCAGCTCGGCCCTGATGAGCTGGGCCGCCTGCGACCGGCTCGCGAAGATCGCGCGCACCCTGAACCTGCCCGAGCGCGCGGCCTACTGGCACGGCCATTCGTCGCGGATGCGCGAGGAGATCCTGGAGAAATCGTGGTGCGAGGAGCGCCAGGCCTTCGCCGAGAGCTTCGGCGGCCACGAGCTCGATGCCAGCGTGCTGCTGATGGTCGAGGTCGGTTTGATCGACGCCCGCGACCCGCGCTTCATCTCGACCGTCGAGGCGATGGAGAAGTCGCTCTGCGACGGCCCCTACATGCGCCGCTACGAGGCCGCCGACGATTTCGGCAAGCCCGAGACCGCCTTCAACATCTGCACCTTCTGGCGCATCGACGCCCTGGCCAAGATCGGCCGCAAGGCCGAGGCCCGGCAGATCTTCGAGACCATGCTGGCGGCGCGCAACCCGCTCGGGCTGCTGTCCGAGGACACCCACCCGGTGACCGGCGAGATGTGGGGCAACTTTCCGCAGACCTACTCGATGGTCGGCATCATCAATGCGGCAGTGAGGCTGTCGGCGCCCTGGGATTCGTGCATATGAGCAACGCCGGGCCGCCCCAAGTTGCGAGGGCCCCCTCGGGGGGCAGAGAGGACACGCCAGTGCCGAACGTGGGGGCTCGCATATGAGTCGCCTGGTCGTCGTATCGAACCGGGTCGCCGACCCGCGCAAGCCGGCTGCCGGCGGCCTTGCCGTGGCGCTCGGCGAAAGCCTGCAGCAGAGCGGCGGCCTGTGGTTCGGCTGGAGCGGCGCGATCGTCGAGGAAGGCCCGACCGGCGAGGGAGAACTGCACAGCCAGCAGGCCGGCAAGGTCACGCTGGCCACCATCGACCTCAGCCGCGAAGACCACGACAGCTACTACCTCGGCTACAGCAACGACGTGCTCTGGCCGGTGTTCCACAACCGGCTCGACCTGGCGCACTTCGATGCCGGCTTCATCGGCGGCTACCGGCGCGTGAACCAGCTGTTCGCACGCAAGCTGATGCCGCTGCTGCTGCCCGACGACATCATCTGGGTCCACGACTACCACCTGATCCCGCTGGCGGCCGAACTGCGCGCGATGGGCTGCAAGCAGCGCATCGGCTTCTTCCTGCACATCCCGCTGCCGCCGCAGATCATCATCGCGGCCATTCCGCAGCACGAGTGGCTGATGCGCTCGCTGTTCGCCTACGACCTGATCGGCTTCCAGGCCCAGCAGGACGTGCAGCACTTCGAGCACTACGTGCGCAACGAGGCGCACGGGGAATTGCTCGGCGATCACCAGTACCGCGCCTACGGCCAGACCGTGTGCTGCAACGCCTTCCCGATCGGCATCGATGTCGACGAGTTCGCCGCGCTCACCCACGCCAAGGAATCGCGCGACATGTACGAGACCATGAAGCGCGAGTATTCGAGCCGCCGCCTGCTGCTGGGCATCGACCGGCTCGACTATTCGAAGGGCATCCCGCAGCGCGTGCGCTCGTTCCGCGAGCTGCTGGCCAACTACCCCGAGAACCGGCGCAGCGCGACCCTGATCCAGATCGCCTCGCCGACCCGCGAGACGGTCGATGCCTACGGCGACATCCGGCGCGAGCTCGAATCGCTGTGCGGCGCCATCAACGGCGACTACGGCGAGCTCGACTGGATGCCGGTGCGATACATCCACCGCATGGTCGCCCGCAAGCGCGTGCCGGGCCTGTGCCGCGCCGCCGCGGTCGGGCTCGTGACACCGCTGCGCGACGGCATGAACCTGGTGGCCAAGGAATACATCGCGGCCCAGGACCCGGCCGATCCGGGCGTGCTGGTGCTGTCGCGCTTCGCCGGCGCGGCCGAGCAGCTCAAGGAAGCGCTGCTGGTGAACCCGTACGACACCCACGGCACCGCCGAGACCGTGCAGCAGGCGCTGCAGATGCCGCTGGAGGAGCGCCGCGAGCGGCACCAGAAGCTGCTGGCGCGCATCCGCGAGCAGGACGTGCACTGGTGGCGCGAGGGCTTCCTGAGCGCCCTGCGAGCGGCAGCGAACCTGCGCTGAGCCTGCAGGCCTCTACTGGCCGCGCCAGGCGACCTGGCCGGTGAGCAACTGCACCAGCCGTGCCACCAGGGGGGCGGCCGGCGCCGGCTGCGCAGCGGGCAGGGCCCGGAACTCGGCCGGCGACAGCGCGCAGATCTCGATCCAGCCGCCGCGCTCGACCACGTGGACATCGCCCGCCTGCAGCGGCGTCTTGACGCTGAACACGGTGTCGCCGAACCATCCCGGCGGCGACACCACGTTCAAGCAGCCTTCCAGCACCCACAGCGCATGGCCGGGATCGACCGCCACTCGCAGCGCCTGGCCCGGCAGCAGCCGCGTGGTTTCGTGAAGCTCGCTTGTCATGGAACACCTCGGAAGGTTGTTGGGGATGGGGTCATCGTAGGCAGGCGGGCGCCCAGAAAACAGGCACAACCGCCGCCCTTCGAGGGCACAACAGAGCGCGACAATGGCCATCTGTTACGGCCATTCTTCTAGAATCTGCATCTGTTTAAGACCGGGAGCGTGCGCCAGCATCGAGCCATGGAACAGGCACCTCTCTACCGCCAGCTGGCCGTCCACTACCTCGACGCGATCCAGGCCGGCTCGCTCAAGGCGGGCGACAAGCTGCCCTCGCTGCGGGCGCTGATGCGGCTGCACGACATCAGCCTGTCGACCGCGCTGCAGCTGTGCCGCACCATGGAAGGCGAAGGCTGGGTCGAGGCCCGCGACCGCTCGGGCTACTTCGTGCGGCGTCCGCGCCGGCTCGCGATCGCGGCCATGGAAGAGCCCGCGGCCCATGTGGCGCCCGATCCGGCGCAGTACGTCGGCATCCATGCGAAGGTCTCGGAATTCGTCGCCCGCCGGCGCCAGGGCGAGGTGCGGATCGACTTCTCGCTGGCGCGCGGTGCGCCGGAGCTCTATCCCGCGCAGGCGCTGCAGACGATCATGATGCGGCTGCTGCGCCAGCGGCCCGCGCTGCTGACGACCGCCGCGCCCTCGCGCAGCCTCACGCCCTTGCGCGAAGCCGCGGCGCGGCGCGGACTGCGCGCGGGCATGACGCTCGCGCCCGAAGAGGTGCTGTCGACCAATGGCTGCATCGAGGCGCTCAACCTCGCGCTGCGCGCCGTGGCCCAGCCGGGCGACACGGTGGCGGTCGAGTCGCCGACCTTCTACGGCCTGCTGCAGGTGCTCGAGAGCCTGGGCATGCGCGCCGTCGAGATTCCCACCAGCCCGCAGACCGGGCTGTCGGTCGAGGCCCTGGAGATGGCGCTCCAGGCCTACGACAACATCAAGGCGGTGGTGGTGGTGCCGCATCTGCAGAACCCGCTGGGCAGCGTCATGCCCGATGCGCACAAGCAGCGCTTGGTCGCGCTCTGCGAGCAGCACGGCGTGGCGCTGATCGAGGACGACACCTACAGCGAACTGCTCGACACCGACACGCCGGCGCGGGCCATCAAGTCATGGGACCGCACGGGCAACGTGATCCACTGCGCCTCGCTGCACAAGATCCTGGCGCCGGGCATGCGGCTGGGCTGGATCTCGGCCGGACGCTGGCATGGGCGGGTCGAGATGCTCAAGTACACGCAGACCCGCAGCAACGAGGAGCTGTCGCAGTGGACCGCCGGCGAATACATGGCCACCGGTGCCTTCGACCGGCATCTGCGGCGGCTGCGCGAACGCCTGCGGGAGCAGCGCGAGCGCACGGCCGATGCCATCGCGGCGCACTTCCCCCCCGGGACGCGGCTGAACCTGCCGCCGGGCGGACTGCAGCTGTGGGTGGAGCTGCCCGACCGGCTGTCGTCGATGACCGTTTTCGACCGGGCCTTGCGCGAAGGGATCCTGGTGGCGCCCGGCGCGTTGTTCTCGAACTCGTCGCGCTTCGATCACTACCTGCGCATCAACTGCGGCTGGCCCTTCACCGACGCGATCGAGGACGGGCTGCGGCGGCTGGGGGAGATTGCTTGCGAGTCGGGGGCGGTGCGGATGGCGGCTTGAGGGCCGGAGCGCGTACCAGCCCAGATCCGTCCAAGGAGACCACAATGCCCACTTACCCAGGAGACCGCGCAGCACGCATCCGGACACCATCCTGCGCCTGGGCACCAAGGACGTGTTGGTCGACACGCGCGACCTGCCCTTCGGCGGCGATGCGGTCCGCGTAGAAAGCCTCGACGCGCTCGCGGCCGGCCTGCCCGATCGCCTGCGCCACGGCGCGCGCGGGCCACGACGCATCATGTTGCGGACCGGCTGAGCAGATCGCGCGGTCCACATCGGGCCTGGAGCCGTCCTCGGGCTGCGTCAGTCCCACGCCTTGAGCTGCTTCGCCGCCGTGCCGAACTGACCCAGGTGGTAGATCGCAGCGCCCTTGAACGAAAAGCCGAAGGGCTCGAACGGTTCGGCAAGCATCGTGTCGAGGTACTTGCGCGCCGCCACCCCGGTCGTGACGTGCGGATTGAAGTGATCCCCGGAGGCCTTCGGCACGAACACCGAGACGTACTGGATGAGCGCCGGGTCGATGACGGGGTCTTCCGGCGTGGTGACGAACGCGGCCGAGTCGCCGGTCTCCACCGTGAACGGCGTCACCGCCTCGATCAGCGCCTGCTGCAACGCGAGCAGTTGCGCAGTGGGCTTCGCGACGATGCCCGCCAGCCCGATCTCCTGGCTCGGAATGTAGTAGTACTTGAAGGCCTCCAGCCGGATGTCGCCCAGCCGAACGCCCGCGAGAACGTTGCCGACTGCGGCATACACGTTGTCCAGGTCTGCGGTGCGCACGAAGCGCTGGACCAGCGTGACGTGAGGACGGTGCGTCGCGTCCAGCGCGAACCCCATTGGAAAGACCTTGCGCAATCGAGCGTTGTTGGCCTCGGCATGCTCCTGCATCGTCGAGTCCGGCTCGAGCAGGATGTCGATGGCCACGGTGTCTGAGGGATGCTTCATCTCCGAACCCCCTGTGTTCAGGATTGAGACACCGTCGAGCTTAAACGCCGCCATGGCGCGCGTCGCTGTCAGATGCCACGTACGTGGTCTAGGTGGCCACCGGGATGTTCAAGTTCCGTGCCCGAGTACAGACTGCCTCATTCGAAAAATGCGCGAGGTCATGATGGCCGATTTCGACTATGACGTGATCGTGATCGGCTCCGGATTCGGCGGCAGCGTCGCGGCGCTGCGCGCGACCGAGAAGGGCTACCGGGTGGGCGTCATGGAAGCCGGACGCCGCTGGCCCGACAGCGCGATCCCCAAGACCAACTGGGACATCCGGAAATACCTGTGGCAGCCCGAGGCCGAGATGTACGGCCTGCAGCGCCTCAGCTTCCTCGACGATGTGCTGGTGCTGCATGGCGCCGGCGTGGGCGGCGGCTCCCATGTCTACGGCAGCACGCTCTATGTTCCGCCGAAGAAGTTCTTCGCCGCCCCCGACTGGTCCTATATCACCGACTGGTACGACGAGATGCCCGCGTACTTCGACCAGGCCCAGCGCATGATGGGCGTCAACCGCGTGCCCTACATGGACAGCGACAAGGATCGGCTGATGCGCGAGATCGCCGTCGAGATGGGGCATGGCGACACGTACAACAAGGCGCCCGTGGCCACCTTCTTCGGGTCCCCGGGCGTCGAGGTCGACGATCCGTTCTTCGGCGGCGCAGGCCCGCGCCGAACCGGCTGCGTGAATTGCGGCAACTGCATGATCGGCTGCGGCCGCGGAGCCAAGAACAAGCTGACGGAGAACTATCTCTATCTGGCCGAAAAGAACGGCTGCGTGATCCATGACCTGCACGAGGTCATCGAACTCGCACCACTCGACGGCGGCGGCTACGAGGTGATCGCCAGCCACCCCGGCTGGGTGCAGCGCGCGGCCCATGTCGATCGCCATCGCTACACGGCCAGGCAGGTCGTCGTCTCCGCGCACGCCTACGGGTCGGCGCGGCTGCTGCACCACATGCGGCATGTCGACAAGCTCACCGGGCTGTCCGATCAGCTGGGCAAGCTGGCCCGCACCAATTCCGAGGCGCTGATCCTGGTCACGCGACCCTATGTAGCCTGGAAGAAGGACCCGGACCGATTCATCATCACGCCCGGCAGCGTCGCCATCACTTCGGGTGTCTGGCCTGACCCGGACACCAGCATCGAGCCGGTGTCCTATGGCGTGGGCAGCGACTTCTTCGCGCTGGCCACGACCTACTACGCGTCCGGCCCGCAGAAGCACCCCACGGAGACCTGGCTCAAGCACCTGATGGAGCATCCGGTCCAGACCCTCGGCCAGACCTTCGACGCACGGCACTGGTCGGAGCGCGCGATCACCCTGTTGTGCATGCAGACCACCGACACCTCGATCGACCTCTACTTCAAGGACGGCATCCTGCGCAGCCGGCATGGCTCCGGCGATCCGCCGCCCACCCACATCCCCGCCGCCGACGAGTTCGCGAAGCGGCTCGCGGCCAGGATGGGCGGGCTCGAAGCGGCCCTGGATTTCGAAGTCGTCAATCGCACGGCGTCGGCGCACTTCATCGGCGGCATTCCGATCGGCGACTCGCATGAAAAGGGCGTGGTCGATCCCTACCAGCGCGTCTTCGGCCATGCGGGCCTGCATGTCATGGACGGCAGCGTGATGCCCGCGAACCCGGGGGTCAACCCCTCGCTCACTATCCTGGCGCTGGCCGAGCGGGCAATGTCGTTCTGGCCGAACAAGGGCGACGCCGATCCGCGGCCTTCGCTGGGTGCCGGCTACCAGCGCCTGGCGCCCATCATGCCGCGCGCGCCCGCGGTGCCGGCGCAGGCGCCCGGCGCCTTGCGCTTCGACAAGCCGCAGCGCGAAGTGATTCCCGAGTATCCGTACTGAGTCGAAGGCCGACGCACAGGAGACGAGCATGGCGAACCCGACAGTCGAGTACCGAGACCTGGGCCCATCGGACCGATTGCCAGACCGGTCCGTCAATCCCTATTACCTGGCCGACCGCAAGCTGCGCGTGTCCGTCGCTCGCGTCGGCAAGAGCCTGTTCGCCTTCGACGACCTCTGCCCGCACGACGGCTGTCAACTCTCGGCGGGCATCCTGACCGGCACGACGCTGATGTGCCCCTGCGACGGCTCCCGCTTCGACCTCTCCACGGGCAGCGTGGCGGGTGGCCCGTCGAAGCAGCCGCTCCCCACCTACGAAGTGCGCGAGCAGAACGGAGAAATCTGGGTTCGCGCCTGACACCAGGAGTTCATTGCCATGTCCGTCCCCGACTACGCTTCGCTCGTCGCCCGCCAGCGCGCCTTCTTCCTCGAGGGGCATACGCGCCCGGTGGCGTGGCGCAAGACCCAGCTCGAAGCGGTCAAGGCCCTGTTCACCGATCACCACGACGAACTGTGCGACGCACTCTGGAAAGACCTGCGCCGCAACGTGAACGATGCCGACCTGATGGACGTCGACTACTGCGCCAAGGAGGCCGCCTACGCGCTCAAGCACATCGACACCTGGACCAAGCCGCTCCACGAGCCGATGCCGCTGGTGTTCGAGCCCGGCTACATCCGGGTGAACCGGGATCCGCTCGGCGTGTCGCTGATCATCGGCGCGTGGAACGAACCTTTCATGCTGGTCTTCGGTCCGCTGGTGGCGGCGCTGGCCGCCGGCAACACGGCCGTGCTGAAGCCTTCGGAGATTGCCGCCCACTGCGCTGCCGCCGCGGCGCGCCTCGTGCCCGAGTACTTCGATCCGCGCACGGTCGCGGTCGTCGAGGGCGCCGTCCCCGAGACCACCGCGCTGCTGGCGCAGCAGTGGGACATGATCTTCTTCACCGGCAGTCCGCCCGTCGGCAAGATCGTGCACCAGGCCGCCGCGAAGAACCTGACGCCCTGCGTGCTCGAACTCGGCGGCAAGAACCCGACCATCGTGCATTCGTCGGCGAACCTCAAGGCGGCCGCGCGGCGCATCGCCTACGGGCGCTACCTGAACTCCGGCCACATCTGCACCGCGCCCGACCATGTGCTGGCGTGGCCGGAAGTGAAGGACGAGTTCCTGCAGCACATGAAGGACACGATCCGCGAGTTCTACGGCGACGACCCCAAGCAGAGTCCGGACTACGGACGCGTGATCAACCGGCGCAACTTCGATCGCCTGGCCGCGCTGCTCGGAAGCGGCAAGGCGATTGCCGGCGGCCAGACAGATGCCGACGAGCTCTACATCGCGCCGACGGTGCTGGTGGACGTCGCGGTCGACTCGCCGATCATGAAGGAAGAGATCTTCGGGCCGATCCTGCCGGTGCTCGAGATCGATTCGGTCGACTCCGTCATCCGGTGGGTCAACAGCAGGCCGAGCCCGCTCGGCCTCTACATCTTTGCCGAGGACAAGGAGGTGATCGACACGATTCTGTCGGCCACGCGCTCGGGCGATGCGGAGGTCAACGACTGCGCCATCCACCCGCTCTTTCCCGAGCTTCCGTTCGGCGGCGTGGGCAACTCCGGCATGGGCAAGTACCACGGGCGCTGGGGCTTCGAAGCCTTCACCAATGCGCGCGGCGTGCTTCACCACAGCAGCACCGTCGACCCCGGTGTGCGCTATCCGCCTTACGCGAAGCACGGCCTCGAGCGCGTCGCCGTCAACAAGCTGATGCCATAGAGGCGACATCGAAGTGAACCTCGACCCCGTCCTCCTGTCGCGGATCCAGTTCGGGTTCCTGATCAGCTTCCACATCATCTTCCCCGCCTTCACGATCGGGCTGGCGGCATGGCTGGCAACGATCGAGGGGGCGCGGCTGGCGACCGGCAACGCGCTCTATCGCCGGGTGTTCGACTTCTGGCTGCCGATCTTCGCGGTCTCCTTCGGCATGGGCGTGGTCACGGGCATCGTCATGGCCTTCCAGTTCGGCACCAACTGGGGCGTGCTCGCCGTGAAAACCGGCTCGATCCAGGGCCCGCTGCTCGGCTACGAGGGTTTCACGGCCTTCATGCTCGAGGCGACCTTCTTCGGCGTGATGCTGCTCGGGCGCGACCGGGTATCGCCGCGCTTCTACTTCTTCTCGTGCTGCATGGTGTCGCTGGGCACGATGTTCTCGTCCTTCTGGATCCTCGCCAACAACAGCTGGATGCAGGTGCCGCTCGGCCACACGGTGGTGGACGGCAAGATCATTCCGACCGACTGGATGCAGATCGTGCTCGGGCCGGTGCAGATGGTCCGCTGGCCGCACATGCTGCTGGCCGCCTTGTTGACGACCTCGATGTGCGTGTCGGCGACCGGTGCCTGGTACCTGCTGCGCCGGGTTCACTTCGACGAAGGCCGGATGATGCTGCACTGGGGCCTCGGCCTGGCCGCGGTGCTGATCCCGGTCCAGCTCTTCTTCGGCCACCTGACCGGCGAATACGTGCTCAAGCACCAACCCGCCAAGTTCGCCGCGATCGAAGCGCGCTGGAAGAACGAGCAGCCCGCCAGCGAGGTGCTGATCGCCATTCCCGACGAGGCCAACGAGCGCAATCTCTACGCCATCTCGGTCCCGAAGCTGGGCAGCTTCATCGCCTCGGGCAATTTCACCTCCGCTGAAAGAGGGCTCGAATCCTTCCCGCGCGAAGACCGGCCGCCGGTGCTGATCCCCTTCTTCGCCTTCCGGCTGATGGTCGGCATGGGTCTGGTCATGCTGGCGGTCTCGTGGCTCGGCAACTTCCTGCGCTGGCGCGGCAGGCTGGAGTCGTCGCGCTGGTTCCTGTGGGGCGCGTTCATGTCGTTCCCGACCGGCTTCGTCGCCATCCTGACCGGCTGGTACACGGCCGAGATCGGCCGCCAGCCCTGGGTGGTCTACGGCCTGCTGCGAACCCGTGACGCCGTCACGCCCTCCCTGACGACCAGCGACGTGCTGGCTTCGCTGCTCATCTACGTGGCGGTGTATTGGCTCTTCGTCTGCTTCGGCATCTACTACATCTACAAGCTCCTGCGCGAAGGGCCGCGCGCGAAAACCGAGGCCACGGCCAACGTCACCGGCAGCCGGCCCCTGGCCGTTGCCGCGCGCACGGACACTCCAGTCAACGACAGAGCCGGAGGCACGGCGTGAGCCCGGCGGCCGCCAGCGATCTGGCGCTTTTCTGGGCGGCGGTCATTGCCGTCTCGATCCTGGTCTACGTGATCCTGGACGGCTTCGATCTCGGCGTCGGCATCCTCTTCGGCACCACCCGCGAAGAGAGCCACCGCCTGCACATGATGGACACCATCGCGCCGTTCTGGGACGGCAACGAGACCTGGCTGGTGGTCATCGGCGCCGGCCTGTTCGCAACCTTTCCGGTGGTGTATGCCGTGTTCCTGGGTGCGTTCTACCTGCCTGTCCTGCTGCTGCTCGTCGGCCTCATCTTCCGCGGCATTGCCTTCGAATTCCGCTACCGCAGCGTCAAGACGCGCTGGCTGTGGGACCTGGGGTTCTTCCTCGGATCAACGGTGGTCGCCTTCGTGCAAGGGGCCGCCGTGGGCGCATTGATGCGCGGCCTTCCGGTGGCGCAGGGCCAGTTCGCCGGCACCTCCTTCGAATGGCTGCATCCGTTTTCGGTGCTGACCGGCGTCGGCCTGGTCTTCGGCTATGCGTTGCTCGGCGCAGGGTGGATCGTGCTCAAGAGCGAAGGCGAACTGCGCGACTGGGCCTATCGCCGTATTCCGTGGCTGGCCGCGGCTGTCTTCGGCGTGCTCGGCCTGGCGTTCGCCGTGTCGTTGAGCGTCGATGCGGGCGCGATCGCGCAAAGCCATCTGAAGGACCGGCCCTGGGGCTGGTCCCTGGTCGCGCTGGCGATCGCCGCGCTGGCCGGCGTGGTGGCGGCCGCCCGGGCGCGCCGCGACGGCTTCGCGTACACGTTGACCGTGCTGTTCATCGGCGCCTCGTACCTGACGCTCGGCACGATGTTCTGGCCTTACATGGTCCCGTATGCGGTCACGGTGGCCAGCGCAGCGGCGCCGGAGGAGTCCCTGCGGTTCCTGTTCTATGGCGGCGTGGTGGTCTTGCCGGTGATCGCCGCCTACACCATCGGCGTCTACTGGGTGTTCCGCGGCAAGGTCCGCAGCGGCTACCGCTAGCGACTGCCTGGGTTGCAGGCTCAGTCGAGCAGCGCCATCGCCCCGTAGTCGCCGACCCGGTCGCCCAGGCCGGCCGCCACCAGCACCGCGCCCCGGGTCAGGGCCGCGAGCTTGCCGTCGATCTGGGCCTGCAGCCGCGGCAGCAGGAAGTCGCGGTTGTTCCAGAACACGCTGCCGCCGAGGCTGATGCGCTGCAGGTCGAGGGTGGCGACCAGGTTGAAGAGCATCCGGCCCATCACGCGGCACAGCGCGTCGGTGGTGGCCAGGGCCTTGGCTTCGCCGCGGGCCGCGGCGGCGAACAGGTCGACCGCCGGCTCGCCGAAGCGGCGTGCGATCGCATTGCCGGCCACCAGCCCCTCGACGTCGCCGAAATTGCCGCAGCCGCACAGCGCCTGGTTGTCGTCGTCGGACACGAAGCTGTGGCCGGCATGGCCGGCGTTGCCGTTCTTGCCGCGCAGCACGTGGCCGTCGACGCACAGCCCGACGCCCACGCCGGTGCTCCAGGTGACGAAGGCGCAATGGTCGACGCCCTGCAGCGCGCCCCAGCGGCGCTCGGCCTCGAGGGCAGCGACCGCGTCGTTTTCGACCCGCACATGGGCGAAGCGCCGCTTGAGCGGGGCCTCGATCAGCGCCGTCATCCACTCGTTGGGGAGCCCGCGCGCCGGGCCGGCGATGCCGCCGCAGATGTTCGGCGACGCCAGCTCGACCATGCCGTCGCGGATCTCGAAGGGGCCGGCAGAAGAGACGCCGACACGGTCGATCGAGGCGCTGGCGATGTTCTGCTCGGCGCAGGCCTCGTCGATCAGCCGCAGGATCTGCAGCGCCACCGCGTCGTTGCCGCCGGTCTTGGCGGTCGGTTCGCTGCGCCGGCCGACCAGCGGCGTGTGGCTGTCGGCGGAAAGGCTCACGGCGATCTTGGTGCCGCCGATGTCCACGCAGGCTCTCATGCGTGCCCCCACGCTCGGCACTTCGTGTCCTCGCTGCCCCCCGAGGGGGCGCGAGCTTGCTTGGGGCGGCCCGGCGCTGCGCTCATGTGCCCCCACGCTCGGCACTTCGTGTCCTCGCTGCCCCCCGAGGGGGCGCGAGCTTGCTTGGGGCGGCCCGGCGCTGCGCTCATGTGTTCATATCCATCGCGCGACCAGGGCCGCGATCATGCTCAAAACGACCGTGCTGGCGATCGGCAATTGCCATTCGCGTCCGAACGCACGGAACTCGAAATCGCCGGGCAGCCGCCCGAAACCGAAGCGCCGCAGCCAGGCCGTCAGCCCGCTCATGAGCACCAGGGCCAGGACGACGACGATCAGCCAGCGAATCATGGATGCAGTTTAGGGCTAGAGACCCGCCGCCTCGCGTGTTGTTTTATCGCAACCCTCGGGCAGCTGAGTGAGTGTCGGAGGTCGCTGGATCACGACCACGGCGATTCGTAGAGAATGCGCTACGGGCAGCCACATTGCCATTGCATACCGTGCCAGCGCGGTTTGTACGGAGCGGCGCGTTGAACGGACCGATCACCAGAGTGACACCGTAGGGCTCCTTCGAAGTCCTAGGATCCGCCCCTACTTTGAGGTGTAGCCGTCGTTGATCCGGATAGTCTGGCCGGTGACCCTACTGCTGTGGCGTGCAGTCAATCAGCAGGCCTCGAACTTGCTGACCTGCTGCAGCTGCCCATGACAGAGCGGCGGCCAAGCGCGTCCACCACCGCGCAACTCCCACGAGAACACAGCTGCCGGCGAACACGTACAGTCAGTCGAAACGTGGCGCACGCCACCCGATTCAAAATGCAGCCGCAATACGGGTGAACAGCAAGGCAAGCGACACGGCTTTGCCATACGCGCTGGATGGCCTTTGACGACGCGTTCGAGTCGAGGTGATCTTCCTTTCGTACGCAGCGCCTTTAGCGAGCGTTTTCGGTGGTGACATGAAGTGATCTGCATACATGTGTACGGCTCGCGGGTGAGCGCATCGAACCATGTCCGCAATCTCGATGAGATCCGCACACCCAGTCCTTGACAAATCGAAGACTCGGGCCCGAAGGCACAGCCGTCACGGAGAGCAGGTTTCAAATTGCGGGCAAGCTCCCCGACCTTCCGGGGCCGCAGCCTCAGCGGCCGTCAGAGCGCCTGCCGTCGGTCCACCAGCCCTTTTCCAGTTCCTGCGCAAACAGGGTCTTCAAGATCTCCTTGACCCGCCGCGCGGCGCGCGACAGCGGCCTGCCCGTGGTGTGGGCGATCGATATCCTTCGGTCGATGGT
The DNA here is from genome assembly GCF_056394465.1 of Variovorax sp. 10N432. Taxonomy (NCBI): domain Bacteria; kingdom Pseudomonadati; phylum Pseudomonadota; class Betaproteobacteria; order Burkholderiales; family Comamonadaceae; genus Variovorax; species Variovorax sp. 10N432. Next base: position 133,886 of record NZ_JBFTHX010000011.1, on the reverse strand, counting down.
CGGCTTGACGATGCGCGCCGTCACCAGCGCGCCTTCGGACGGATCGTTCTGAATTGCCGCCAGTGAGAGGATAGTGAAGCAGCCGGTGCGGCGCACCATCTCCTTGAGTTGCTCGGTCGCATCGACCTCGGCCGTCACGTGCAGGCTGACGCCGACCTTGTCGAGCGCCCCTTCGACCACCGATCGAAGCCCGTGCTCGCGTCCGGGCAGCACCATCGGGAGGCCGGCCAGACGGCTGGCCGGCACCTGCCCCTTCGCTTCCAACAAGCCGTCGAGGTCGCACCGGGCGCGGGCGGCGAGGAACAGGTTCTCGTCCAGCACCCATTCGAGATCGAGGCCCGGCGCGCTCGAGGACGCATAGACCAAGCCGAAGTCGATCGCGCCTTCGGGCAGCCAGCGCGCGATGTGACCGGACAGGCCCGACACCACGCGCAGCTGCACGTTCGGCATCTCCTGTCGCACCGTCTGGATCAAGGGCACGGTCAGCAGCGAGGTGAGAGATCCCGGAATGCCGACCGCCACACACCCCACCTCCGACGACTGATGCACCCGCATGCTCGAGGCGGCGGCCTCCACCGCATCCAGCACCGTGCGGGCGTGGACCAGGAAATCCCGGCCCTCGGGCGTGAGGATGGCGCCGTCGAAGCGGCGCTCGAAGAGCTGAACGCCGAGCTCCTCCTCCAGCAGCTTGATCTGCGCACTCACCGAGGGCTGCGAAATATGCAGGACCTGCGCAGCCTGCAGGAAGGACCGCTGCTCCGAGATGGCGACGAAATACCTGAACTGCTTGAGATTCACCTTGGGCCTCTGGACGCTGCACAAGCGCCCAAGTATCAGGCCAACCGGTCAAGCTCCGCGAGGATCTCCAGCGTGTGCTCGCCGAGGCGCGGTGCCGGGCGCGTGAAGTTGCCCGGGCTCTCCGAGAGGCGCGGCACGATGTTGTGCATCGGGATGCTGCCGAGTTCGCGGTCCTCCATCTCGACGATCGCCTGCCGGCCGGTCACGAAAGGATGGTCGATCAGGTCGGCAACGGAGCACACCGGACCGACCGTCACGCCGGCCGCCTCGAAGGCATCGAGATTGGCTTGCTGAGTCCGCGCGCCGATGAAGGCCGCGATGATCGCATCGAGGGCATCGCGGTTGGCGACGCGGGCGTCGTTGGTGGCGAAGCGTTCGTCACTCTTCAGCTCCGGCCGGCCGATGGTGTCGAGGATGCGCATCGCCATCGACTGCATGGAGCCCGAGAGCGCGACGAACTTGCCGTCGAGGCATTCGTAGATGTTGCGCGGTGCGGTATGGGTCGACTGGTTGCCCGAGCGCATGGTCGGCACACCGGTGAGCTTGTACTTGGCCGCCTCCGAGGCGATCACCGAGAAGATCGGCTCGAACAGCGACAGGTCAATCACCTGCCCTCGCCCTTCCCCTTCGGCCACCCGTAGCGCGGTCAGCACGCCGGCCGCGCCGTAAATGCCCGCGATCATGTCGGCCAGCGCCAGCGGCGGCAGCACCGGAGGTCGATCAGCGTAGCCGTTCAGGAAGGCGAAGCCGGACATCGCCTCGACCAGCGTGCCGAAGCCCGGCTTGTGGTTGAAGGGTCCGGTCTGCCCCCAGCCCGAGATGCGCACCACCACCAGCGCCGGATTCAGCTCGAGCAGCAACGCGGGTGCGAGGCCCATGCGCTCCAACCCGCCGGGCACGAAGTTCTCGATGAAGACCTGCGAGTGCCGCACCAGCTTTCTGAGTCGTTCCAAGCCCTCGGCCGACTTGAGGTCGAGCACCAGCGAGCGCTTGTTGCGGCCGTAGACCTTCCAGTAGATGTCCTGGTCTTCCTCCCGCCAGCTGCGCAGGTCGTCGCCGACGCCATCACGCTCGACCTTGATCACGTCGGCGCCGAAGTCGGCCAGGTAGACGCTCAGCATGTTGCCCGCCACCAGGCGCGACAGGTCGAGCACGCGCACGCCCTCGAGCGGGCCCTTCGCATCGGAGTCGAATCGTTGCATCTTCTTGCTCCCGGCCTAGACGAGGATCACGGGCTTGATCTCCTGCATGTTCCGCATCCGCTCCAGGGCGATGTTCACGTCGTCAAGCTTGTAGCGCCCGGTGATCATCTTTTCAAACGGGAAGTCGTGGAGGTGGGTGGAGATGAAGTCGAGCGCCAGCGAGTAGCTGCGCGCATCGCCCGAGAAAGAGCCGACCACCGTGATGTTCTTCTTCACGATCAGCGAGGGCGCGAACTCGGTCTTGCCTTCGCCCAACTGCCCGACGATCAGGTACCGGGCGCCCCTGCGGCACAGATGCAGCCCCTCGACGAAGGCCGCCGGCACCCCGGTGAACTCCAGCACGATGTCCGCGCCGCGACCGCCGGTGAGAGCCTGCACCATGTCCAGCCGCTCCTGCGCCGTAGTCTCATCCACAGAGATGCAGAGATCGGCGCCGAACTCGCGCGCCAGTTCCAGCCGTGCGGCCGGAGCGCCGATCACGATCACCTTGCGTGCGCCGCGCACCTTGGCGTTGGCGGTCGCGAGCAGGCCGAGCGGCCCCGCGCCCTGCACCACCACCACCTCGCTCGGGTCGATCTCACCGAGCTGCGACATCGCGTTCATCACCGAGCGCAGCGCGCAGCTGGACAGGCTCGCCAGCTCGTTGGGCACGTTGTCCGGCACCTTGAGGCGGCCCGCCTGCGGCAGGACGTAGCCGTATTCCGAGAAGCCGCCCAGCAGGTAGGGCTCCTGCTCCATGTTCTCGTACATGTATGCGCGCCGGTTCATGCACAGTGTCGGCTTGCGCGCTGTGGTGCAGAAGAAGCAGCTGCCGCAAGCGGTGTGGGTGTAGAGCACACGGTCGCCCACGCGCAGCGGGTTCCCAACCGAGTCGCGGTCGGCCCCGTAGCCCAGCTTGAGCACGCTGCCCACCATCTCGTGGCCGATGATGACCGGCAGGTTGACAGTGAGCGAGAGCGAGCCCTGCCACAAGTGGACGTCGGTGCCGCAGATCGAGCAGGCCTCGATCTTCACCAACGCGGCGCCGGTTTCGACGTTGCGCGGAATCGGCACGTTCTCGATCTGCAGCGGCGCCTTGAACTTGCGGAGCACCGCGGCGCGGGAGAATTCTGGAAGGGTCGTCATGGGGTTTCGTTCAGAAGAAATAGCGATACCAGAGAGAGAGCTGGGGCACGTAGGTGATGGTGGCCATCACCAGCAACGCGGCGACCAGGAACCAGCCCAGATAGCGCAAAAGGCTCACCAGATCGGCGTTGTTGGTGCGCGCCGCGACGTAGAGGTTGGCCGCCATCGGCGGGGTGAGCAAGCCGATCTCGATATTGGTCACGAGGATGATGGCGAAATGCACCGGGTCGATGCCGAACTTGGCCGCCGCCGGCGCCAGCAGGGGGCCCATCAGCAGGGTCGCGGCGTTGGTCTCCATGAACATGCCGATCAGCAGCAGAACCAGGTTCACCACCAGCAGGAACACCAGCGCGCTGTCGGTGAAGCCGGTGGCGTAGCCGGCGATCGACTGCGGCACCTGTTCCAGCACCATGGCGCGGTTGAAGATGCTCGTAAAGCCGATGATCACGAGGATCGCGGCGGACGACAGCGCGGCCCGGGCAAAGATGCCATTGAGTTCGCCGAATTTCGTCATCCGCCCGAGAACCGTCACCAGCAAGGCGTAGAGCGCCGCCACCGCAGCCGCCTCGGTCGGCGTGAAGATGCCCGAGTAGATGCCACCCAGCACCAGGACCGGCAGCATCAGCGCCGGGATCGATCGGGTCATGATGGCGGCCATCGAGCGCTGGACCATCCGGCCGTCAACGGCGGCATGGGTGGTCGGCTGCGCACCGGCCACCAGCTCCTGCCCGCCCGGCAGCACGTGCCGCGACATCCAGGCGTGCACCACCCCGAGCGCCAGCATCATCACGATGCCCGGCATCACCGATGCCAGGAACAGCTGCGTGATCGAGACGCCAACAATCGAGCCGTAGAGGATCAGAGGGATCGACGGCGGAATCAGCACACCGAGCAGGCCCGCCGAGGCATTGAGCGCCGCGGTGTAGCCGCGCGGGTAGCCGCGCAGCGACATCTCCCGGCCGACCGTGCCGCCGATGGCCGCCACGGTCGCGACCGACGAGCCCGTGATAGCGCCCATCAGCGCACTCGCGAGGATCATCACGTGGCCCAGCGGCGCCCGCACCCATCCCAGCAGGATGTCGCAGACTGCCGTGAGCTGGCGGATCAGGCCGCCTCGGTTCATGAGTTCGCCGCCCAACAAGAAGAGCGGGATGGCGAGCAGCGGAAAGCTCGACACCGTGTCGTAGGGAATCGACGCCAGCGACGACAAGTCGATGCTCCAGGCCTCGGCCCGGACCATCACGATCAGCGCGAAGGCCACGCCCACAGGCACGCCGACCACCAGCAGAACCAGCAGCGCCAGCGCGATCATGTCAGCGACTTCTCATCGATCGGCAGTCGGTTGGTCAGGACGCGCCACAGCTCGACCGCCGCATGCAGCAACATCAGCAACATGCCCAGCATCAAGAAGAAAACCGGCACGACCACCGGTGTGCCCATGTCGAGCATGCGTTCGCCGGACTGCTTCATGTCGATGAAGAACAGGGCGCCGATCCAGGCGTAGACGCCCGCGAACCCCAGCAGGCACAGTGCGACCACACCGCGCGCGGCGCGCCTGATGGCGGCGTTGGGCATCAGCTTGACCACGTCGACCGCGATGTGCGACTGGGCGTAGGTGCACATCGCGGCGCCGATGAAAGTCAGCGGCGACATCGCGACGATGGCCCATTCGGCCACGTTCGGAAGTCCGAGATTGAAGTAGCGGGTCGCCACGCTGATCGACACCGTCAAGAGCATCACGAGGAGGCTCAGGACGCAGATCCAGCGTTCGATCCGGAAGACGCGGTACTCGAAGCCGTCTAGCCCATGGCTCGACGACGGCGAGGCGCGATGCATCAGCGCGGCGTGACTCACGGCTTGCGCAGTTTCGCGACTTCTTCGCGCAATGCCTTGATGCGCTCGGTGCCGTAGATCGGCGCCAGCTTGTCCCACAGCGAATCGCCGACCCGCTGGAACTCGGCCATCGCCTCCGGCGTGGGCACCGTGACGCGCACGCCACCGTCACCGATCTTCTTCAGGAAGGTCGCATTGAGCTCGCGGTTCTTCTGGATCTGCCGGGTGGAAACTTCGGCCGCCGTGTCCTGCAGGATTTTCCTCTGTTCCGCGCTCAGGCGGCCCCAGAACCGTTCGCTCGCGGTGATGGCGCCCATCGCGTAGACGTGGTTGGTGGTCGTCATGAACTTCTGCGCCTCGAACAGGCGCGAGTTGTAGGTGATGCTGGCGCCGTTGTCCTGGCCGTCGACCGTGCCTTGCTGCAGGGCCGTGAAGAGTTCGGGGAACGGCATCGCGACCGCCTGTGCGCCGGCGGCTTCGAAAAAGCCCTTGATGCCAGCCGAGCCCGGCACCCGCAGTTTGAGCCCCTTCAGGTCCGAGACCTTCTCGACCGCCTGCTTCGAATTGGTGACGGCGCGGAACTCCAGCTCGAAGAATCCGAGCGCCTGCATTTTGTGCCTGGCAAGGGTCGTGCGCAGGGTCGTCTGCAGCACGCCCTGCGGGTTATAGAAGATCGCATCCGCTTCTTTGAAACTGGTCGCGATGTAGGGCAGGTAGTGGATGTCCAGCAATGGGTCCAGGCCCGCCAGCGAGCCGGGATTCAGGAAGGCGAGTTCGATGGAGCCGCGCGACAGCTCGCGCGCCAGCGCCTCATCGCCGCCCAGCTGGCTGTTCGGGAACAGCGCGACGGTGATCTCGCCATTGGTGCGCTCCGACACCAGGCGCGCGAAGTCTTTGCTCGCCTCGTCGACCGGGCTGTTGATCGCGAACACATGGCCGAGCCGGATTTTCATCTCGGCGGCTGCCGTGCCGGCTCCCAGGGTGCCGACCGCCGTGACGACCAGGGTGGCAAGGACGCGCTTCGCCTTTCGCAACAGGGTTGCGTGATTCTTCATGTCTGTCTCCGTTCGTTTATTGTTGAAAAAGCGGCAGGGGCCACAGGCGCCCTTGAGTGAACCTGTTGTCAGCCGTGGTTCAGCACGATGGTCTTGGCCACTGTGTATTCGCGCAGCGCCTCGAAACCCTTCTCGCGGCCGTGACCGCTGCGCTTGAAGCCACCGAAAGGAAGCTCGATGCCCCCGCCCGCACCGTAGCCGTTGACGTAGACCTGGCCCACCCGCAGCTTCTTCGCCACCCTGATCTGGCGAGCACCGTTCTCGGACCAGACGCCGGCAATGAGGCCGTACTCAGTGCCGTTGGCGATCCGCACGGCGTCGCTCTCGTCGTCGAAGGGAATCACCACCAGCACCGGACCAAACACCTCCTCGAAGGCGAGCTCATGGCTGAGCGGCACTGGACCCAGCAGCGTCGGCTTGACGAAGAAGCCGTTCTTGCTCGCGCGCTCGTCAATGCGCCCTTCGCCGATCACGGGGATGCCGTCCTTGCGGGCGCGCTCCAGGAAGCCCATCACACGGCCGTGCTGCACCTTGCTGATCAGCGGGCCGCAGTCCAGGTCGGCCTCATGCGGGCCGACCCGCACCGCGTTCATTCGCGCCGCCAATGCACTCACCACCTTCTCGTAGATCGATCGCTGCACCAGCACCCGACTGCCGGCCGAGCAGGTCTGGCCAGCGTTCTGGATGATCGCGTTGATCACCACCGGCAGTGCCTTGTCGAGGTCCGCGTCCTCGAACACGAGCTGGGGCGACTTGCCGCCGAGCTCCAGCACGCAGGGCACGTGGTTGTCGGCTGCGGACTTCTGGATCAGCGTCCCGACCTCGGGCGAACCGGTGAACGAGAGGAAGTCGATGCCTGCGTGGCTCGCCAGAGCCGCACCCGCCTCTTCGCCGTAGCCCGTGACCAGGTTGATGGCCCCCGCCGGGATGCCGACCTCCGCGGCCAGCTGCGTCAGCCGTACGATGCTGAGACAGGCCTCCTCGGCGGGCTTGAGCACGGTCGCGTTGCCGGTGGCGAGGGCCGCGCCCAGGGTGCGGCCGAACATCTGGGCCGGATAGTTCCAGGGGATGATGTGGCCGGTCACACCGCGCGGCTCGCGCACGATCATCACCTGGTAGCCGTCGAGAAAGGGAATGGTGTCGCCGTGCAACTTGTCGGCCGCGCCGCCGTAGTACTCGAAGTAGCGCGCGGTCGCGATCACGTCGCTGCGCGCGAGCTTCAGCGGCTTGCCGGTATCGTTGGCCTCCAGCTGCGCCAGCTCTTCCTGGTTCGCCAGGATCGCCAAGCCCAGCCGCGAGAGCAGCCTGCCGCGCTCGGTTGCCGTGGTGCGGCCCCATTCGCCCTCGAAGGCGCGGCGCGCGGCGGCCACGGCAGCATCGATGTCCTCGGCGCCACCGCGGGCGATCTGCCCGATCACGTGGCCGTCGCTCGGACAGATCATTTCGATCGCGGCAGTGGAGGCGGGGCGCACCCATTGGCCGTCGATGTAGTTCAAGGGGGGAAGATCGGTCGTGAAAGGCATGGTCTCTTGTCTCGTCTCGCTGTGATGGGTAACTGGCTGCGAAGAGTACAAGTGACTGCGCTCCAGCAATAAATACTATTTAGCTGGAACCGCTGAAGCGAGGCCCTATAGGCCGAGCCGACGGCTACAGGCAAATCTGATAACGGCTAACCGAACATTCGATTTCCGCAAGCGGGTGCGGCGAACTACGATGCCATGCCCTTCAAGGAACATCTGCATGAGGACAACCCGCTACCGCTCTTTTCTCTTCGTCCCGGCGGACAACGATCGACTGCTGCAGAGCGCCGTCGCAAAGCCCTGCGACGTGATCATCCTCGACCTCGAGGACGGAACACATCCGAGCCGCAAGGCCAGCGCGCGCGCCACGCTGCACGCGTCCATCGAGCGCGTGAAGGAAGCCGGCAAGACGGCCGCGGTCCGTGTCAACGGCGACCTGGACACGGCCGTGACCGACCTTCGCGTGGCAGTAAGCGAAGGGCTGGACATGGTGCTGCTCCCGAAAGTCGAACACCCGCGAGACGTGCAGTTGCTGTCGGGCCTGGTCGCCGCGCTCGAGGCTTCCGCGGGCATCGCGGCCGGGCGAGTTCGCTTCTTGCTGCAGATCGAGAGCGCCGCCGCCCTGCCCCGGCTGCATGAGATCGCCGCGGCCGATGCGCGCACCATGGGAATGATGCTCGGCAGCGAGGACTTCTCGCTCGACTGCGGTGGCCTGCCCACCCCGGAAGCGCTAATGCAGCCGAGCCTGATGGTGCTTCATGCGGCCCGTGCCGCGCGCATTCAGGCGATCGGCTTCGTCGGCTCGATCGCCGACCTCGGGGATGTCGCGGAGTTCATGCGGAAGCTCGAGCAGGCGCGCTCATTCGGCTTCAGAGGCGCCGTCATCGTGCACCCGAAGTTTCTCGATGCGGTGAACACCTGCTACACGCCCGCGCCCGAGGCGCTCGCCGAAGCGCGCGAAGTCGTCGCTGTCTTCGAGGCAGGCGATGCCAAAGGCATCGGCGCCATGAAAGTGAACGGCAAGATGATCGACAGGCCGGTCTATCGAAGAGCGCTGGAGCTGATCGCGGAAGCCGACTAGTCTATAGCTAAGAGCCGTCACTCGAACTCGACGACCGCTTCGATCTCGACAGCAAGGCCCTTTGGCAACGAACCCACGCCGATTGCAGATCGCGCATGAACGCCGCGGTCACCCAAAACGGCAACCAACAGATCGGAGCAGCCGTTGATGACTTCCGTGTGCTCGGTGAAGTCCGGCACGGCATTCACCATGCCAAACACCTTGGCGATCCTCTTGACGCGGGACAGGTCGCCAAGCGCATCCTTCAAGAGCGCGAGGATGTAGAGCCCGACGTCGCGGGCGTGGCGTTGCGCCTCGACCACCGACACCTCTGCACCCACTTTCGGCACCGCGCCCGCGCCCTGGCGCAGCGGCGCGCCCTTGCCGGAGATGTAGATCGTCGACCCCACAACGACGTAGGAGGCGAAGTTTCCGCGCGGCTTGGCCACTTCAGGAAGTTGGAGGCCCAGGGCGGCAAGTTTTGCCTCGGCGGATTCGTTCATCGAGTTTCCTTCGGACGCGCACATCAGAGATGAAAGGGGAAGATTCAGGCCGCGAGCAGGTCCAGCGCCTGTCGGTGGAGTTCGCGTGTGGCCGCGGCGACCACCCGGCCGTCGGACTGCAGGCCCAGCGGCCGGCCCTGCCAGTCGGTGACGATGCCGCCGGCGGCTTCGATGAGGCCGGTCGGACCGAGGTAGTCGTAGGGCTGCAGGCCGGTCTCGACCACCAGGTCGATGGTGCCGCCGGCGAGCTGGGCGTAGCCGTAGCAGTCGCCGCCGAAGCGGCGCATCGCGCAGCGCCGGCTCAGCCGGTCGAAGGCGGCCCAGTCGGCGGCGTCGAAGATGTCGGGCGAGGTGGTCACGATGCGGGCCTCGGCCACGGCGGCGCAGCCGCTGACGCGCACCGCCTGCCCATTGCGCTGGGCGCCGGCGCCGGCCTGGCCGATCCAGCGCTCGCCGAGCACCGGCATGTCGACCATGCCGAGCTCGACGCGGCCGTGGCGCAAAAGGCCGATCAAGGTGCCCCAGAGCGGCGAGCCGGTGATGAAGCTGCGGGTGCCGTCGATCGGGTCGAGCACCCAGACGCGCTCGGCGTCGACCCGCTCCAGCCCGTGCTCCTCGCCGTAGATGCCGTCGGCCGGGCATTCGGCGCCGAGGATCTCGCGCATGGCGGCCTCGGCGGCGCGGTCGGCCTGGGTCACGGGGCTTTCGTCGGCCTTCGAGATGACGTCGAGCGGGGTGCGGAACAGGCGCATCGAGTGCGAGGCCGCCGCATCGGCCAGTGCGTGGGCGACGCGCAGGTCGTCGGCCGGTGTGAAGGTGGAACTCATGGGAGGATTAGAACCCAGCCTCCGCCCGCGGCAGCGGCCATCACAGCGTGTGGCTGCGGTCGCCTTCGGCAAAGCCGATCGCGTCCCAGGGCTCGCCCACCGCGAAGCCGATCACCTTGAACAGCTCGCCCATCTCGTGTTCATGGATCAGCCGCGCGGCCATCGCGCGTTCGGCCAGCGGGGCCGCTTCCATCATCGGCAGGATGCCGGCGTTGAGCAGGAATCGCGCCTGGCTGCAGTAGCCGAGCACCTGGAGGCCGGCGTCCTGTCCCGCCAGCGCCACCCCGGTGAAGTTGACGTGGGCCGTGATGTCCTTGGTGCCGACATCGGCCAGCGGATCGCCGTCGGCCTGGTGGCCGCGGTGGCACATCACGGTGCCCATGTGGCGCTGCGGATGGTAGTACTCGGCCTCCGGAAAACCGTAGTCGATGAAGAAGGCCGCGCCCTGCTTCAACCGGTCGGCCAGGGTGGCGACGAAGGCCTCGGCCTGGGGGTGGATTTCGGTCAGGTAGTCGTGAGGGCCGGCCACTTCGACCGGTGGGCGCAGTTCGGTCGGCCGGTCGGCCCAGGCGAAGCCGTCGCCCTGGCGGACCACGCCGCGTTCGTGCCATTGGCCGGCGGTGCGCACCAGCAGCTGCACCGGCATCGCATCGAGCACCTCGTTGCCGACCACCACGCCGCGCATCTCCGGCGGCAGTTCGGCCAGCCATTCGACTTTGCCGGCATGCCCGGCGAGCGTCTGCTGCTGGCGTTCGCGCAGCGTGCCGGAGAGATCGACGATGCGCAAGCGCTCGACTTTGTCGCCGAGGGCGTCGAGCAGCTGCAGGGCCAGCGCGCCGGTGCCGGCGCCGAACTCCCAGAGCTCCCGGGTGCCGGTCTTTTCGAGCGCCTCGGCCACCTGCACCGCCAGGGTGCGGCCGAACAGCGGCGTCATTTCGGGTGCGGTCACGAAATCGCTGCCCGAGGCCGGCATCCGGCCGAACTTGCGGCTCGCGCTGGCGTAGTAGCCCAGCCCCGGGGCGTACAAGGCCAGGGCCATGAAGCGGTCGAACGGCAGCCAGCCGCCGGCCCGCTGCAGCGAGGCATCGATAATCTTGGTCAACGGGGTGGCGCGTTCGGCGCCCTGCTCCAGGTTCATAAGTAACGGAAATCTATCAGGATGGCTGAATCGACCCCACGCCGAGGCGTGCTCGTGACCGGCGGCGGCCAGCGACTGGGCGCCGCGGTCTGCGAGGCTTTCGCGCGCGCGGGCTGGCGGGTGTGGTGCCAGTTCCGTGCCTCGCGGGTGCAGGCGCTGGCATTGTGCGCGCGCCTCGCCGACGAGGGCCACGAGGCCACGGCAATCGAGGCCGACATCGGCAGCGAGCCGGGCCGCGTCGCGCTGGTCGACCAGGTTTCGGCCGCGGAGCCGCTGGCCTGCATCGTCAACAACGCCTCGGCCTTCGAGCCCGACACCGGGCTCGACTTCGACGCCGACGCCGCGCTGCGCCAGCTGGGCGTGAACCTGATCGCGCCGCTGTCCTTCGCCCGGCTGCTGGCGCAGCGCGCCAGTCCCGACGACGGCATCGACCGCTCGGCGATCCACGTGCTGGACCAGAAAGTCTACAACCTGAACCCCGACTATTTCTCCTACACCGTGTCCAAGCTGGCGCTGGAGCGCGCCGTGGCGCTGCAGGCGCAGTCGCTGGCGCCGGCGCTGCGCGTCTGCGGCGTGGCGCCGGGCATCCTCTACCGCAGCGGCCCGCAGACCGAGGATAATTTCGCCCGGGCGCGCCAGGCCAACCTGCTGCGCCGTCCGATCGATGCGGCCGACGTCGCCCGCGCCTGCGTCTTCCTGGCCGCCACGCCCAGCGTGACCGGCACCACCCTTTGCGTCGACAACGGCCAGCACCTGGTGCCGCTGGCGCGCGACATCATGTTCGTCGTCGACGAACTGCTGAAAGCTTCACCATGACCACAGCCGCCCTCGACCCCCTCCTGCTGACGTGCCGGCGCGTCTTCCTGCGCGACTACGAGGTCTGGATCAACATCGGCGTGCACGAATTCGAGAAGCGTGCCGAGCAGCGCGTGATCATCAATGTCGACCTCTACGTGCCGCTCGACGTCTCGACGCCGAAGGCGGACGAACTCGACGAGGTGGTCGACTACGACTTCATCCGCCGCACCGTCGCCACCCGCCTGAGCAAGGGCCATATCCACTTGCAGGAAACGCTGTGCGACGACATCCTCACGCAGGTGCTGGCGCATCCGAAGGTGCAGGCTGCGCGGGTGTCGACCGCCAAGCCCGACGTGTATCCCGATTGCGACGCCGTCGGCGTCGAAGTGTTCCGGAGCAAGTGACATGAGTGCCGTATGGATCGACGAGACGCCCTCGTCCAACAATGACTTGAAGATCGAGCGCGAAACCCACAAGCTCGAGAAGCGGCTGTGCCGCGAGGTCGGGCGCGCCATCGTCGACTACAACATGATCGAGGATGGCGACAAGGTCATGGTCTGCGTGTCGGGCGGCAAGGACAGCTACGCCCTGCTCGACATCCTGCTCAAGCTGCGGGCCAGGGCGCCGATCCATTTCGACATCGTGGCGGTCAACCTCGACCAGAAGCAGCCGGGCTTTCCGGAAGACGTGCTGCCGGGCTACCTGAAGGCCCTCGGCGTCCCCTTCCACATCGAGGAGCAGGACACCTACTCGATCGTCAAGCGCGTGATCCCCGAAGGCAAGACCACCTGCGGCCTGTGCAGCCGGCTGCGCCGCGGCATCCTCTACCGTGTGGCCGACGAGCTGGGCGCCACCAAGGTCGCGCTGGGCCACCACCGCGACGACATGCTGCAGACCTTCTTCCTCAACATGTTCTTCGCCGCCAAGCTGAAGTCGATGCCGCCCAAGCTGGTGAGCGACGACGGCAAGCACATCGTGATCCGGCCGCTGGCCTATGTGGCCGAGAAGGACCTGGTGCGCTGGGCCCGGCACCGCGAGTTCCCGATCATTCCCTGCACCTTGTGCGGCAGCCAGGAGAACCTGCAGCGCAAGCAGGTCGGCGAGATGCTGCGCGAATGGGAGCGCAAGTTCCCGGGCCGGATCGAGAACATGTTCAGCGCCATGCAGAACATCGTGCCCTCGCACCTGCTCGACACCCAGGCCTTCGACTTCAAGGGGCTGAAGGCCACCGGCGTGGCCGACGAGGAAGGCGACAAGGCCTTCGATCCGCCGGAACTCCCGGCGCCATCGCCGCTGCGCATCGTGCAGCTCTGACCATGAAGGCCGTGCTCGGCGCCCTGCTGCTGGTACTCGGCCTGAGCGGCTGCGCCACGCGCTGGGTGGTCGACAGCGAGGTGCGCAGTTTCTCGGGCATGGACAGCCTGCCGTCCGGCGCCAGCTACCGCTTCGAGCGGCTGCCGTCGCAGCAGATCGACGAAGCCGCGCAGCAGCAGCTGGAGGCGTGGGCCGGCGCCGCCCTCGACGGCGTCGGCCTGCGGCACGACGACGGCACCCCGCAATTGAGTGCCCTGATCGGCGCCCGCGTGACCTCCGAACTCTCGCCGTGGGCCGACCCCTGGATGTTCGGCAACCCCTGGCCGGGCTGGGGCGGGCCGGGCTGGTGGGGCCCCCGGGCACCGGGCTGGGGTCCGCGCGGCTTGTACGGCGGTGGCTGGTATGGCGGCGGCTGGGGGCCGGCGTTCGGGCCGCCACCGACGCCCTGGTTCGGGCGCGAGGTCAGCATCGTGCTGCGCGAGCTGCCGTCGAACCGCGTGGTCTACGAGACGCACGCCCGCAACGACGGCCCCTACAGCAACAGCGCCGCCATCCTGCCGGTGATGTTCCAGGCCGCGCTGCAGGGCTTCCCGAATCCGCCGCCCGGCGAGCGGCGGGTCGACATCGAGCTGCCGCGCAAGACGCCCTGACCACCATGGAAGCCACCCGCGTCATCGCCGTACGCCATGGCGAAACCGCCTGGAACGTCGACACCCGCATCCAGGGCCAGCTCGACATCGGGCTCAACGACACCGGCCTCTGGCAGGCCCGGCGGGTCGCGCGGGCGCTCGAGGAGGAGCCGATCGCGGCGATCTATGCCAGCGACCTGTCACGCGCCTGGCAGACCGCGCAGGCGATCGCCCAGCCGCGCGGGATGGCGGTGGCCGCCGACCCCGGCCTGCGCGAGCGTGCCTTCGGCCTGTTCGAAGGCCGCACCTTCGCCGACATCGACGCCAGCCTGCCGGCCCAGGCCCGGCTCTGGCGCACTCGGGATCCCGAATTCGCGCCAGAAGGTGGTGAGTCATTGCTCACTTTCAAGGCACGCGTCACAGGCACGGCCGCGCGGCTCGCGGCCCGGCACCCCGGGGAGCTGATCGTCCTGGTGGCCCACGGCGGCGTGATGGACGTGCTCTATCGGAGCGCCACCGGCCAGGAACTGCAGGCACCACGGACCTGGGCCCTCGGCAACGCGGCCATCAACCGCCTGCTCTGGACGCCGCAGGGTTTCACGCTGGTCGGCTGGGCCGACGTCGGTCACCTGGACGACGACACGCTCGACGAAGCCTCCGCCTGAGCGCGCACCCGCTGGCACACGCCTTGCAGATCTCAAATAGAACTTTCCTATCGATTTAGTCGCGGAACTGGCGCCGCACGTCAGCTTTTTGTACTCATTTTTGAGAAAGAAGGGCACAATGCCCCGGCGCACTTTTCGTTTGTCAAGAAGGCAATCGCAACCAAGTGCGTCCGATGTAGCGGCCGCGGCGAGGGATGTATGCCTTTCGGCATGACTTTCGACAGGTGGCGAACGATGCGGCCCGAGTGCAAGATGCGAAAAATGGCAAAGTGACTGCTTTGTTATTAGTCTCTGTACATCGACACATCGTGTTGCGTTGATTTCGAGCTGATGGAGAGAGGGATTCCAAGGTGACCACATTCGTACCCCTACACCAACGCGTTGCGGCACTCGCGGCCACGCAGCCCGGTGCCGTGGCGGTCAGCGACGCTAGCGAATCCATCTCTTACGAGCAACTGAACCGACGCGCCAACCAGCTGGCGCGCCGACTGCAGCGCGCCGGCGCGGGGCGCGACCAGCTGATCGCCATCGGCATGGAGCGCTCGGTCGACATGGTGGTCGGCCTTCTTGCGATCCTGAAATCGGGCGCTGCCTACCTGCCCATCGATCTCGACTACCCGATGGACCGGATCGAGTTCACGCTCGGCGATGCCCGGCCGGTGGCCTTGCTGACCTCGTCCGCCAGCGCCGCCGCCTGGCCGAAGACCGACGTGCCGGTGGTGCTGATCGACGACCAAAGTCTGGCCGACGAGCAGGCCGGCGACATCGGCGACGCCGACCCCGAGGCCCTGGCCTACGTGATCTACACCTCCGGGTCCACCGGCCGGCCCAAGGGCTGCCTGGTGACCCATGCCAACGTGGCGCGCCTGTTCGACGCCACCGACGCCTGGTACGGCTTCGGTGCCGACGATGTGTGGACCTTCTTCCACTCCCATGCCTTCGACTTCTCGGTCTGGGAGATCTGGGGCGCGCTGGTCTACGGCGGCCGGGTGGTGGTGGTGCCCTACACGATCACGCGTTCGCCGGCCGAGCTGCTCGACCTGCTGGTGCGCGAGCGGGTCACGGTGCTCAACCAGACGCCGTCGGCCTTCCGTTCGCTGATCGAGGCCGACCGCCGCGCGGCCCTGCCGCCCGAGGCGCTGGCGCTGCGCTACGTGATCTTCGGCGGCGAAGCGCTGTCCTTCGAGACCCTGCGTCCCTGGTTCGACCGCCACGGCGATGCCCGGCCGCAGCTGGTCAACATGTACGGCATCACCGAGACCACGGTCCATGTCAGCTGGCGGCCGATCGCCCGTGAAGACCTCGAGGCGCGGCGCGGCAGCATGATCGGCCGCGCGATCCCCGACCTGCGCATCGACATCCTCGACGCCCAGCTGCGGCCGGTGGCGGCCGGGGAAACCGGCGAGATCGTGGTCAGCGGCGCCGGTGTGAGCAACGGCTACCTGCGCCGTCCCGAGTTGACGGCGGAGCGCTTCATCGACTGGACCGATCCGGCCAGCGGCCAGACGCTGCGGGCCTACCGCTCGGGCGACCTCGGCCGGCGCGGCGAGGACGGCGACATCGAGTGCCTGGGGCGGATCGACCACCAGGTCAAGATCCGCGGCTTCCGCATCGAGACCGACGAGATCGAGACCCTGCTGCTGCGCCATGCCGAGGTGCGCGAATGCGCGGTCATCGCCCGCACCGACACGCCCGATGGCGAAGCCCGGCTGGTGGCCTACGTGGTGCCGAAGGCACGGCCCTTGCCGATGGCCGAGCTGCGGGCCCTGCTGGCGAAGGACCTGCCCCAATTCATGCTGCCGTCGGCCTTCGTCGAACTGGCGGCCCTGCCGATCACCGAGAACGGCAAGCTCGACCGCCGGGCGCTGCCGGCACCGCCGCGCCAGCGCCCTGAACTGGCCTCGGTCTATCGCGAACCGGCGGGCCGGCTCGAGACCCGGGTCTGCCAGGTGTTCGCCGAAGTGCTCGATCTCGACCGCGCCGGCGCGCTCGACAATTTCTTCGAGCTGGGCGGCACCTCGCTGGCCGTGCTGCGCGTGATGCGCGAGCTCGAAGGCGCGGGCTCGCGCCGGCTGGTCGCCAACGACTTCTTCCAGGACCCGACGCCGCGCGCGCTGGCGCTGGCCCTGGGCGAGCCGCAGCCGGAGGCTGGCGCGGCGGCTGCCGCGCCCCTCGTGGCCCCGCCGGCCGCGGCGCTCGAACCCGTGGCCATCATCGCGATGGCGGGCCGCTTCCCCGGTGCCGCGGACATCGAACAGTTCTGGGACAACCTGCGCGCCGGCCGCGACACGATCCGCTTCTTCGACGATGCGACGCTCGACCCGTCGGTCGGCGCCGCACTTCGCAGCGACCCGGCCTACGTGCGGGCCCGCGGCGTGGTCGACGGCATCGAGATGTTCGATGCCGCGCACTTCGGCATCAGCCCGAAGGAAGCCGAGGTGATGGACCCGCAGCAGCGCCTGTTCCTCGAGCTCTGCTGGGAATGCCTGGAGCGCGGCGGCTACGCGCCCGACAGCACGCCCGGGCCGGTCGGCGTGTTCGCCGGCATGTACGGCAACAGCTACTTCCAGCATCACCTGCTGAGCCGGCCCGACCTGATCGAACAGCTCGGCGAGCTGCCGGTCGCGCTGGCCAACGACAAGGACTTCATCGCGACCCGCGTGGCCCACCGGCTCAACCTGACCGGCCCGGCGATCAGCGTCCACACGGCCTGCTCGACCTCGCTGGTGGCGATCGCCCAGGCCTTCTCGGCGCTGCGCAACGGCGATTGCGACATGGCACTGGCGGGCGGCGCGGCGGTGACCTGCCCGCCGAACAGCGGCTACCTCTACCAGGAGGGCGCGATGCTCTCCCCCGACGGCCACACCCGCAGCTTCGACGCCAAGGCCCAGGGCACGGTGTTCAGCGACGGCGCCGCGGTGGTGCTGCTCAAGCGCCTGTCGGCCGCGCTGGCCGACGGCGACCCGATCCATGCGGTGCTGCGCGGCGCAGCCGTCAACAACGACGGCGGCGTCAAGGCCAGCTTCACCGCGCCCAGCATCGACGGCCAGGCCCGGGTGGTGACGGCGGCGCTGGCCTCGGCCGGCGTCGATGCCCGCAGCATCTCCTATGTCGAGACCCACGGCACCGCGACGCCGATGGGTGACCCGATCGAAATCGCCGCGCTGGCCAAGGCCTACGGGGCCCACACCGCCGACACCGGCTTCTGCGGCGTCGGCTCGGTCAAAAGCAACATCGGCCACCTGGTGGCCGCCGCTGGCGCCACCGGGCTGATCAAGACCACCCTGGCGCTGCGCGAGCAGGTGATCCCGGCGTCGCTGCACTTCGAGTCGCCCAATCCGGCCATCGCCTTCGAGGCCACGCCCTTCCGCGTCGTCGACCGGCTGCAATCCTGGCCGCGCGGCGCGACGCCGCGGCGCGCCGGCGTGAGCTCCTTCGGCGTCGGCGGCACCAACGCCCACGTGGTGGTCGAGGAAGCGCCGCCGGCCGCGGCCGCCGAAGCCGGCAGCGGGCCGCAATTGCTGCAGCTGTCGGCGCGCACGCCGACCGCGCTGGCGGCCGCCACGGCGCGCCTGGCCGACCACCTCGCCGCCCACCCGGACGCCTCGCTGGCCGATGTCGCCCACACGCTGCGGGTCGGCCGCAAGGCATTTGCGCACCGCGCCTGCGTGGTCGCCGAATCGGCCGCCCAGGCCGTCGAGGCGCTGCGCACCGACGATCCATCGAGCCGCGCCACGGGCGAGATCGCGGCCTGGGTGCCGCAGGCCGTGTTCCTGTTCCCGGGCCAGGGCGCGCAGTATGCGGGCATGGGCCGGGCACTGCATGCCGGCGAGCCGGTGTTCCGCGCCGCCTTCGACGAATGCCTGCAGGCCTTCCAAGGCGTGCTGTCCTTCGACCTGCGCGAGCGCATGTTCTCGGACGACGACGCGGCGCTCAAGCCGACCTCGGTGACCCAGCCCGCCACCTTCGCGCTCGAATACGCGCTGGCACGCCAGCTGCAGTCGCTCGGTGTCCGGCCGGCGGCCCTGATCGGCCACAGCGTCGGCGAATTCGCCGCCGCCGTGCTGGCCGGCGTCATGCAGCTGGGCGACGCGGCGCGGCTGGTGGCCCGCCGTGGCGCGCTGATGCAGTCGATGCCCGAGGGCGACATGCTGTCGGTGCGGATGCCCGCGGACGAGCTTGCGGCGCAACTGCCCGAGGGCATCTCGCTGGCGGCCGAGAACGGTCCGAACGCCTGCGTTGCCGCCGGCCCGGCGGCGCTGATCGAAGCGTTCCGCCAACGGCTTGAAGCCGGCGGCGTGGCGGCCAAGCTGCTGCAGACCTCGCATGCCTTCCACTCGCAGATGATGGAAGGCGCGGTCGCACCGTTCGAGGCGCTGGTGCGCGAAGTCCGGCTGGCGGCACCGACGACGCCGATCTACTCGACCTTGACCGGACGCCTGCTCAGCGATGCCGAGGCGATCGACCCGGCCTACTGGGCCCGCCACCTGCGCGAGACGGTCCGCTTCGCCCCGGCCGCCCTGGCGGCGCTGGCGCAGACCGAGCACCCGCTGTTCATCGAACTGGGGCCGCGCAACACCTTGACGACGCTGGTCCGCCAGCATGCGTCGCGGCAGCGCCCGGTGACCGCCGTGGCCCTGCTGGCCGACGCGCCCGCGCGCGAATGCGCGAGCTGGCGCCTGGCCGCCGGCCGGCTCTGGACGCTCGGCCTCGACATCGACCCGGGCCGGCTCGACGGCCGCATCCGCAAGCTGCGCCTGGAGCTGCCCACCTATCCGTTCGAGCGCAAGCGCTTCTGGGTCGACATCGCGACTTCTGCAGCCGCTGTCGCGCCCGTGCCCGCTCTCTCCCTGCCACCCTCTTCACCGATCCCGGAGTTGACAATGACTGTCGCCGTTCCTGCCGCCAGCGCCGCCCCTGCGCGACGCGCTTCCCTCGCCATCCGACTGCGCGACTTGTTCGAGGAACTCTCGGGCATCGCCATGGCCGACGTGGCCGGCGCCTCGCCCTTCGTCGAAATCGGCCTCGACTCGCTGACCCTGACGCAGGCGGCGATCCAGGTGAAGAAGCAGTTCAAGGTCAACCTGAGCTTCCGCCAGCTGATGGAAAGCTACCGCAGCTTCGACGCCCTGGCCGAGTTCCTCGATGCCAACCTGCCGCCCGACCCGGTGGCCGCTGCGGCCACGGTGGCACCCACGTCGGCGGCGGCCATCGCCGTACCGCAACCGGCCGCCGTCGCTTGGGCGGCAACGGCGCCGGCGGCGCTGCCCGTGGCCGGCCCGGGCGCCGGTACGCTGGTGCAGCAGGTGATCGCGCAGCAGATGCAACTGATGCAACAGCAACTCGCATTGCTGTCGGCGGCGCCGCCGATGCCGACCAGCCCTGGGCTGCCGGCAGCGGCGGTGGAGCAACCTACGCCCATGGCCACCGCCGCGGCCACGGCGTCCACATCGCCCGCAGCCGCCGACGCCGAAGAGCCGGCGCCGCTGCAGAAATACGACGTCAAGAAGGCGTTCGGCGCGATCGCCCGCATCCATACGCAAAGCAAGGAACCGACCGAACGCCAGAAGGCGCGGCTGGCCGCCTTCATGCGCCGCTACACCGAGCGCACGGCCAAGAGCAAGGCCTTCACCGAACGGCATCGCCCGCAGATGGCCGATCCCCGCGTCGTCAACGGCTTCCGGCCGGCGACCAAGGAGATCACCTACCAGATCGTGGTCGAGCGCTCCAAGGGCTCGCGGCTCTGGGACCTCGACGGCAACGAATACGTCGACGTGCTCAACGGCTTCGGCATGAACCTGTTCGGCTGGCAGCCCGACTTCATCAACGATGCGGTGCGCGCCCAGCTCGATCGCGGCTACGAGATCGGGCCGCAGCATCCGTTGGCCGCCGAGGTCTCGGAACTGGTCTGCGAGCTGACCGGCTTCGACCGTGCCGGCCTGTGCAATACCGGCTCTGAATCGGTGATGGCCGCGATGCGGATCGCGCGCACCGTCACCGGCCGCAGCACGGTCGTGATGTTCACCGGCTCCTACCACGGCACTTTCGACGAAGTGCTGGTTCGCGCCGGCCGCAATGCCAAGGGCATGTCGGCGGCGCCCGGCGTGCTGCAGGGGATGTTCGGAGAGATCCGGGTGCTGGACTACGGCACGCCCGAATCGCTCGAGTTCATCCGCGCCCACGGCGACGAACTCGCTGCCGTGCTGGTCGAGCCGGTGCAGAGCCGCCGGCCCGACTTCCAGCCGCGCGAGTTCCTGCGCGAACTGCGCGCCATCACCGAGAAGTCCGAGACCTGCCTGATCTTCGACGAGGTCATCACCGGCTTCCGCTGCGACCTGCACGGCGCCCAGGCCCTGTTCGGCGTGCGTGCCGACCTCGCCTGCTACGGCAAGGTGATCGGCGGCGGCTTCCCGGTCGGGGTGATCGCCGGCAAGCGGCACTACATGGACGCGCTCGACGGCGGCGCCTGGCAGTACGGCGACGACTCGGTGCCGACCGTCGGCGTGACCTATTTCGCCGGCACCTTCGTGCGGCACCCGCTCGCGCTGTCGGCCGCCAAGGCCGCGCTGGAGCACCTGAAGCGCGACAACGGCGCGCTGCAGCAGACGCTGAACCTGCACACCGCGGCCATGGCCGACGAGTTGACGGCCTTCTGCCGCGAGGTCGGGGCGCCGATCGAGATCCGCTACTTCTCCTCGCTCTGGCGCGTGACCTGGCTGGAAGACCATCCGCTGCAGGACCTGCTGTTCGCGATGATGCGCAGCCGCGGCGTCCACATCCTCGACAACTTCCCCTGCTTCATGACGACCGCCCACAGCCAGCAGGACATCGCGACCATCAAGTCCGCCTTCAAGGAATCGGTGGCGGAGTTGCAGGATGCCGAACTGCTGCCGCGTCGCGCCGCGACCAAGCCCGACGTCGATCCGTCGCAGCCGCCGGTGCCCAATGCCCGCCTCGGCCGCGACCGGGACGGGCAGCCGGCCTGGTTCGTTCCCGATCCCGCCGCACAGGGCAAGTACGTGAGGTTCCAGGCATGATGGCCGCAGTCATGGACACACCGGAAGACGACGCCGCCGAGTTCGACCCCTTTGCGGGCGGCTCGATCGAGCAGGTCGTCGCGACCACCGAGGCCCAGCGCGAGGTCTGGCTCGGCGACCGGCTGGGCCAGGAAGCCTCGCTGGCCTACAACGAGGCGACGGCGCTGCGGCTGCGCGGCGCACTGGACGAACAGGCCCTTGCCAAGGCGCTCGATCGCCTGGTCGAGCGCCACGACGCCCTGCGAGCGACGATCTCCCCCGACGGCACCCAGTTGCTGATCGGCGGTGCGACGCCCGTGGCACTGGCCCGGCACGACCTCGGCGCACTCGATGCCGCGGCCCAGCGCCAGGCCATCGACGCCCAGGGCGCCGCCGCCGTGCGCGAGCCGTTCTCGCTCGAGCATGGCCCTCTGTTTCGCGCTGCCCTCTCGCGGCTCTCCGCCGACGAGCACGTGCTGCTGCTGTCGGCGCACCACGCGGTGTGCGACGGCTGGTCCTGGGGCGTGATCACCGAAGACCTGGGCCGGCTCTACGCCGAGGAGCTCGGCGCCGGCCCGACACCGGATGCGCCGGCCCGCTACGTCGACTACGCCGCCTGGGAGACCGACGAAGCCGCCGGCCCGGCAATGCAGGCGCACGTCGACTACTGGCTCGCGCGCTTCTCGGGTGGCACGCTGCCGGTGCTCGAGCTGCCGCTCGACCGCGCGCGCCCCGCGGTGCGCACCTTCCGTTCGAAGCGCATCGACCACCTGCTCGAGCGCGATCTGGTCGACGCCCTGCGCAAGCTCGGCGCAGGTTCGGGCACCAGCCTGTTCGCCGCGATGCTGGGCGGCTTCGCCGCGCTGCTGCACCGCCTGACCGAGCAGGACGACCTGGTGGTCGGCATCCCGGCCGCCGGGCAGATGGCCAGCGACATGCCCACGCTGGTGGGCCACTGCGTCAACCTGCTGCCCTTGCGCCTCGCGGTCGACGCCCAGCTGCCGTTCCAGACGCTGGTGCGCCAATCCGGCACCCTGCTGCTGGACGCCTTCGAGCACCAGACGCTGACCTATGGCGCGCTGCTGCGCAAGCTGCCCGTGCCGCGCGATCCGAGCCGGCTGCCGCTGGTCAACGTGATGTTCAACGTCGACCGCGACGCGGTCGCGGGCCAGGGCACCTTCCCGGACCTGGACGTGGCGCTGAGTTCGGTCCCGCGGGCCTACGAGAATTTCGAGCTGTTCCTCAACGTCACGCCGGTGGCGGGCGGGATGCAGGTCGAGACCCAATACAACGCCGACCTGTTCGACGACCAGACCGTGCGCCGCTGGCTGGCGATGTTCGAATGCCTGCTGCGCTCCGCGGTGCGTGACGCGGGCCAGGGGATCGCGGCCCTCGACATGCTGCCGGCCGCCGAAGAAGCCGCCGTGCGGGCCCTGCAGCCGGCGGCGACGCCGCTCGCCGGACTGCCGCTGATGCATGCGGGTTTCGTGGCCCAGGCGGCCGCAGCGCCGGAGCGCGCCGCGCTGCGCGATGGCGCCGCGCGGTGCAGCTACGCCGAACTCGACCAGGAGTCCAGCCGCCTGGCGCGCGCCCTGCGCGAGCGCGGCGTGCAGCGCGGCCAGCGCGTGGGCCTGTGCCTGAACCGCGGCACCGACATGGTGGTCGCCCTGCTGGCGGTGCTGAAGTCCGGCGCCGCCTACGTGCCGCTCGACCCCGAGTTTCCGAAGGCCCGCCTCGACTACTACGCCGAGGACGCCGGCCTCTCGCTGCTGCTCACGCAATCGTCGATCGCCAGCGCGCCGCGCGCGTGGCGCGGCGATGCCGCCGGGCGGCTGTTCGAGATCGACACCGACGCCGCCTGGCGCAACCTGTCCGGCGCGCCGCTGGCGGCCGGCCCGATGGACGCCCAGGCCGACGATGCGGCCTACGTGATCTACACCTCGGGCTCCACCGGCAAGCCCAAGGGCGTCTGCGTTCCGCACGGCGCGGTCGCGAACTTCCTGCAGAGCATGCGCGGCGAGCCCTCGATCGCCGCCGACGACCGGCTGGCGGCGGTGACCACGCTGTCCTTCGACATCGCCGTGCTCGAACTGCTGCTGCCGCTGCAGGTCGGGGCCGAGATCGTCATGGTGCCGCGCGAGGCCGCCATGGACGGTCAGGCGCTGGCCACCCTGCTGGACGACAGCGGCGCCACCATGATGCAAGCCACGCCGGGCATGTGGCGCCTGCTGGTCGACGCCCAGTGGCCGGGACGGCCGGGCTTCCGGGCACTGGTCGGCGGCGAGAGCCTGCCGGCGGACCTGGCCCATGAGCTGCTGCGGCGCTGCGGCGAGGTCTGGAACATGTACGGGCCGACCGAGACCACGGTCTGGTCGACCCTCTGGCGCGTCAGCGCGGCCGGCCTGGCCGAGCGCAGCGTGTCGATCGGCCGCCCGATCGCCAACACCACAGTCTGGATCGTCGACGCCCAGGGCAAGCCCTGCGCGATCGGCGTCCCCGGCGAGATCTGGATCGGCGGCGCCGGCGTCACGCTCGGCTATCTCGACCGGCCCGAGCTGACCGCCGAGCGCTTCGTCCAGGCCCGCCTGGACGGCAGCCCGGCCCGGATGTACCGCACCGGCGACCGCGGCCGCTGGCGCAACGACGGCCTGCTGGAGCACATGGGCCGCTTCGACTTCCAGGTCAAGGTGCGCGGCTACCGCATCGAGCTCGGCGAGATCGAGGCACGCTGCGACGAAGCCCCCGGCGTGGCGCGCAGCGTGGTGATGGCGCGCGAGGACCAGCCCGGCGACGTCCGCCTGGTCGCCTACCTCGCCATGGCGCCCGGCGCGGTTCTCGACGAAGCCGCCCTGCGCGAACAACTGCGCGCACGCCTGCCGCAGTACATGCTGCCGCAGCACGTGATGGTGCTGCCGGCGCTGCCGCTGCTGCCCAATGGCAAGGTCGACCGCAAGGCGCTGCCGCGCCCGACCGACCTGCGCCCGCAGGCAGCTGAACGGCTGGCACCGCGCAACGAGCGCGAGAAAGTCGTGCTGGCGACCATGGAAAAAGTGCTGAACCTGCCCGGCCTCGGTATCCGCGACGACTTCTTCGCGCTCGGCGGCCATTCGCTGCTGGCGGCCCGGCTGGCGACGCTGCTCGGACGCGAATTCGAACTGAAGGTGCCGCTGCGCACCCTGTTCGAGGCGCCCACGGCCGAGCGCCTGGCCGCCGCCATCGATGCCCTGAGCGCGCACGGCGCGCCGCGCGCCGAGCCGATCCCGCGCCAGCCAGGCCGCCGCAGCGCGCCCCTGACGCCGATGCAGGATCGCGTGCGCTTCGTCGAGGAGATGCATCCTGGCCGCTCGACCTACAACGCGCCCTCGGCGCACCGCTTCGGCGGTCCGCTGGATGTCGCGAAGTTCGAGGCGGCCGTGCGCGCCATCATCAGGCGCCAGCCCACCCTGCGCACCGCCATCGGTCCCGATCCGCAAACCGGCGCGCCCGCCGCCCTGATCGCCCAGCAACTCGACTACACGCTGCCGGTGGTCGACCTGAGCGGGCTTGGCACGGACGAGCGCGAGGCCGCCCTGGCGGCCCGCATGCGCGAGCTGGCGGACCGCGCGATCGACATCCGCCGGGCGCCGCTGTTCCATGCGACGCTGTTCCGGATGGCGGCCGACGACCATGTCTTCGTCTTCGTGCCGCACCATCTGATCTGGGACGGCTGGTCCTTCGACATCCTGCAGAACGAGCTGTCGGCCGTCTATGGCGCGCTGGTCAGGGGCGAACCCGACCCGCTGCCGGCCCTCGAAGTGACACACGGCGACTACGCCGAGTGGTTCTCGCGCTGGCTCGAGACGCCCGAATGCGAGGCCCAGCTGAAGTTCTGGAAGGACCGCTTCGCGAACTCGCCTGCGCCGAAGGCACCGCGCACCGACATGCCGCGCCGCGCCGGCATGAGCGGCCAGGGCAGCTCGCACTGGATCCGGGTCGACCTCGAACTCACCGAGCGCCTGCGCGAACTGAGCCGCCGCCACGACGTGACGCTCAACATGCTGACGCTGGGCGTGTTCATCCTGATGATGGGCAACATCGTGCGCAGCGATTCGATCGTGATCGCGACCCCGGTGCGCGTGCGCGAGGCGCCGGAGCTCGAATCGGTGATGGGCTTCTTCAACAACCTGCTGCCGCTGTCCTTCCAGATCGATCCGTCGCTGGGTTTCGGCGACTTCATGCGCTACGTGAAGACGGAGCTGCTGGCAGTCATGGGCGCCCAGCAGATCCCGTTCGAGCGCCTGGTCACCGAGCCCGAATTCGTCGAGCGGGCCCAGGGCGTGGGCCTCTACCAGGCGCTGTTCTCGTTCCAGGATGCGCGCGAGCGATCGCTGACCATGGGCGGCCTGGCCGATCGCCAGCTGCACCTGACGCAGAGCGGTGCCACCGACGATCTCGGCCTCTGGCTGATGGAAAAGCCCGGCGGCCTCGAGGGCGCGGTGATCTACAACACCGACATCTACCTGAGCGAGACCGGCGCCGCCTTCAAGGAGCGCTACGTCGAGTTGCTCGGCAAGCTTGCCGACCAGCCCGCACTGACGCTCGCAGCCCTGACCGACGCCGGCGACTCGGCCAGCGCGCGCTACCTGGAGCGATTGGCCGCCAGCGACGAGCCGATCGCCCCGGCACCCACAGCCACGGCCGAGCCGGTGTTCGCCGCAGCGGCGCCGCGGCAGACACTGCTGCTGCCCGAGCAGGCCCGACTGGCCCAGATCTGGGCCAGCGCGCTGAGCATCGACGTCAACGAGATCAGTCCGCACGAGACCTTCTTCGACCTCGGGGGCGACTCGCTGCTCGCGATGCGCGTGATCCAGCAGGCCGAGCAGGTCATGGGCTTCCGGGTCGAGCCGCGCCGCTACGTGTTCGAGACGCTGGGGCAGCTGGCCTCGGCCGCCGCGGGCACGCCGCTCGACGTGGGACCGGTCGAGGCCGTAGCGCCGCAGGGCGAGGCGCGGCGAGGACTGCTGGGACGCGTGTTCTCGGGTTGGGGCCGCAAGGGCTGAGGGGCGCGCCATGACCCTCGTGCAGCTTCCCGCCAGGTCCCACTGCCAGCTGTGGCGGGCCGACCTCGACAGCGCGCCGACCCCGGCCGCCGTCGCCTGCCTGTCCGACGACGAATGGGAGCGCGCCCGGCGCTTCGTCTTCGCCCGCGACCGGCATCGCTTCGTCGCCGCCCATGCCGCGTTGCGCAGCACGCTGGCCCAGCAGACCGGCATCCCCGGCGCCCTGTTGGACTTCACGCTCGGCGCGTTCGGAAAACCCCTCCTGATCGAGCCGGTCGGGCTGCACTTCAACCTCAGCCACAGCCAATCGGTCGCCCTGATCGCGATCAGCAACGGCGCCGAGATCGGCGTCGACGTCGAGTTGCTGCGCCCGATGCCGGACGCTGCCGCGCTGGCCGCCGACTATTTCACCGCCGCCGAGCAGCGGGCACTGGCGTCGTTGCCGTCCGAGCAGCGCGACCGGGCCTTCCTGGTCGGCTGGACCCGCAAGGAGGCGTGCCTCAAGGCCGTCGGAACGGGGCTCGGCATCGATACGCGCAGCTTCGAGGCGGGCCTGGAAGAAGACGCACGCGAAGTCCGGCTGCCCCTCGATGGCAGAATGGCGCGGCTCGCCCTGCACTCCTTCGATGGTGGCGAGGGCGTGGTGTGCGCCATCGCCCGGGTGCTCGAAACCGACGCGGGGGCGCCCGCGGTCGCGCCACGCCCTGTCCTCCAAGACAACGAGACTTACGCATGACCCCGATGCTCTTCGGACCGCCCCAGCGCCGCCTGTTCGGGCTTTTCCATCCGCCCGAACGCGAGCGTGACATCGCGGTCCTCGTCTGTGCGCCGTTCGGGCAGGAAATGGTCCGCACCCATCGGCTGTTCCGGGTGCTGTCCGACCGGCTCGCCCGCGCCGGCGTGGCGGTGCTGCGCTTCGACTGCCACGGCACCGGCGATTCGTCCGGCGACGACACCGACGGCGACCTCGAAGGCTGGCGGCGCGACGTCTGCACCGCGCACGAAGAGTTGCACCGGCTGACCGCCCCGCGCCGCATCGTGTGGCTGGGGTCGCGCCTGGGCGCCACCTTGGCGGTGCTGGCGGCCCGCAGCGGCCGCAGCGACCCGTCGCGCGTCATCCTCTGGGACCCGATCGTGGACGGCGCGGGTTACCTCGACACGATGCGGGAGAAGCACGTCTCGGCGCTCGAGGCCTCCTACTGGGTTCCCGACCGTGCCTGGCGCCGGCGTCTGACGGCCGACAAGGACGCCTTCACCGACGAACTGCTCGGCTTCGCCGTCTCGCCCACGCTGCGCAACCAATTGCGCGCGCTCACTCCGCAGTCGCTCCAGCTGACGGCATCGCATGAGACTATCGTGCTGGCCGACCCCGAGGACGAAGCCGCCAACCGGTGGGCGAAGATGCAGGCCGAGCGCCAGACCCCGGTCCGGTTGTCGCCGTTCCAGCACTCGCTGGTCTGGACTTCCGACCCGTTCCCCAACAGTGCCATGGTCCCGGCCGAGGCTTTGCAACGCTTGGTGGCAGAAATCAATGGATGACTACAACGAAACCCCTGTGCAGTTCGGGCCCGACGGCTCGCTGATCGGCATCATCACGACGCCTGGCGACGGTCCGATGGTACCGGTCGGCTGCATCCTGATGAACATGGGTGCGATCCACCGCATCGGCCCCCGGCGCACCAATGTGAAGCTGGCACGGCAGATGGCTGCCTGCGGCATCAGCAGCATCCGCATGGACCTGGCCGGACTCGGCGACAGCCGGCCGGCCGGCGAGACGGCGGACTTCAGGACCCAGGCAGTGCTCGACGTGCAGGCCGCCATGAATCTGGTGGGCACGATGCTCGGCGTCCATCGCTTCGTGCTGATCGGCCTGTGTTCCGGTGCCCACAACGGCCTTTCCATCGCCGTCGCGGACCCCCGGCTGATCGGCCTCCTGATGTTCGATGGGCCCAACTTCCCCGGCCGGCGCGCACGCTGGGAACGCAGCCTGCGCCGGGCGCTCGCGGATCCCAAGCCGGGTGCGTTCTTCGGCCGGGTCGTGGGCGTGATCCGGCGCACGCTGCTGCCGCGGCAACAGCAGGCGCCCGGCGACCAGAACATCTTCGACTCGACGGGGCCGCGCGACTCGGCCGACTACTTCTGCCGCTCGATGAACCAACTGGCCGAGCGCGGTGTCGCGACCATGATGTTCTTCACCGGCAGCGTCCAGACCAAGGACCGCCGGCGCGACCTGCTCGGGCCCTTCGGCAAGGAGCCCTTCGCGCGCCGGCTCGACTACCGCTTCGTCCCCGAGATCGATCACGGCCTGATCTCGCAGGCGTCCCAGCAGGCCTTCATGAAGCTGACGTGCGACTGGGTTCTGCGCGTGATTCACGGCGATGGCAGCCCGGCCTCGCCAGCGCTGTCGGCCGCCGGGCAATCTGCCCGAGGCCCGCGGGCCGCCAGCTCTCTGGCGACCAAGCTCGAGCACGCGGGCTCCTGAGTTCGAGCGGCGCCCCTCAGGCCGCGGCGACGTGCTCGCCCGGCAGTTCCTGCAGCGGCCCGCTGCCGCTGTAGCGGTCGAGCGCCAGGTAGATCGCCGGCGTGATGTAGAGCGTGATCACCTGCGAGAAGATCAGCCCGCCGACCACCGCGACGCCCAGCGGCTGGCGCAGCTCGGCACCGGCGCCGAGGCCGAGCGCCAGCGGCAGCGCACCCATCATGGCGGCCAGCGTGGTCATCAGGATCGGCCGGAAGCGCAGCCGGCAGGCTTCCCGGATCGCGTCCTGCGGCCGCATGCCCTCGCTGCGCTGGGCCTCGAGCGCGAAGTCGATCAGCATGATCGCGTTCTTCTTGACGATGCCGATCAGGAGCAGGATGCCGATGGTCGCGATCAGGGTCAGGTCGAAACCGAACAGCTTGAGCGACAGCAGCGCGCCCACCGCCGCCGACGGCAGGCCGGCGAGGATGGTCAACGGGTGGATGTAGCTTTCATAGAGCACGCCGAGCAGCACGTAGATCACCAGCACCGCCAGGATCAGCAGCGCGGCCTGGCTGCCCTGCGAACTCTGGAACACCGCCGCGTCGCCGCCGTAGCTGGTGATGATCGATTCCGGCATCTTCAGATCGGCCTTGAACTGGTCGATCTTGGCGGTGGCATTGCCCAGCGGCACGTCCGGCGCGAGATTGAAAGACACCGTCACCGCCTGCAGCTGGCCCTGGTGATTGACCGAGGTCGGGCCCACCGTGCGCTTGACGGTCGAGAAGGCCGACAGCGGCACCAGCTGCCCGGCCTTGTTGCGCACCGACAGGCGCGACATGTCCTCCTCGAAGCGGCGGTCGTCGTCGGCCGCCGAGAGGATCACCTGGTAGGTGTTGCTGGCGCCGTAGATGCTGCCGATCTGGCGATCGCCGTAGGCGTTGTAGAGCGCGGTGCGCAGGTCGCCGACCGCGACGCCGAGCACGCCCGCCTTGTCGCGGTCGATGTCCAGCGTGGCCTGCAGGCCGCGGTTCTGCGAGTCGCTGGTGACGTCGCGGAAGGCCGGGTCGGCGCGCATCTTCTCCATCAGACGGTCGGCCCAGACCCCCATGGTGCCGGCGTTCACGCTTTGCAGCGTGTACTGGAAGCGGGCCTTGCTCTGGCGGCCGCCGAGGCGCAGGTTCTGCACCGGCTGCATGTAGACGGCGATGCCCGGGATCTCGCGGAAACGCTTGCGCAGCGACTCCAGCACCTGGGCCATCGGCGGACGCTGGCTGCGCGGCTTCAGCACCGCGAACAGGCGGCCGGAGTTCTGCGTCGCGGTCGGGCCGCCGACGCCGATGAAGGAATTCACGTAGTCGACGCTCGGGTCGTCCTGCAGCGCCTGGGCCACGCGGTCCTGCAGCGCCTTCATGGCCGGGAACGAGATGTCCTCGGCGGCCTCGGTCGTGATCTGGATCTGGCCGATGTCCTCCTCGGGGAAGAAGCCCTTCGGGATCGTGATGAACATCCAGGCCGTGAGCGCGAAGGTCGAGGCCGCGAGG
This sequence comes from Variovorax sp. 10N432, assembly GCF_056394465.1. NCBI lineage: Bacteria > Pseudomonadati > Pseudomonadota > Betaproteobacteria > Burkholderiales > Comamonadaceae > Variovorax > Variovorax sp. 10N432. The sequence continues at coordinate 103,362 of NZ_JBFTHX010000011.1, read as the reverse complement.
ATCAGCATCAGCGGGCGGTGGCCGAGCGTCCAGTCGAGCGAGCGCATGTAGCTGCCGTGCACCCAGCGGTAGCCGCGTTCGAAGGCGCGGCCGATGGCGGTGCCCGGCTCGGGATGCTGCTCCTCGTGGTCGAGCGTGCCGTGCGCGCGCGGCGTGTGCTTGAGCAGCCGGCTCGCCAGCATCGGCACCAGGGTCAGCGAGACGATCGCCGAGACCATCACCGCCAGCCCGACCACCACCGCGAACTCGTGGAACAGCAGGCCGATCACGCCCGGCATGAAGAAGATCGGGATGAACACCGCGACCAGCGAGATCGAGATCGAGATGATCGTGAAGCCGACCTCGCGGGCACCGCGCAGGGCCGCCGCGAACGGCTCCATGCCCTTCTCGACGTAGCGCATGATGTTCTCGAGCACCACGATGGCGTCGTCCACCACCAGCCCGACGGCCAGCGTGATGCCCAGCAGCGACACGTTGTCCAGGCTGTAGCCGAAGGCATAGAGAAGCGCCACCGCGCCGATCAGCGAGATCGGGATCGTCAGTGCCGGGATCAGCGTCGCCACCAGCCGGTGCAGGAACAGGAAGATCACCAGCACCACCAGCAGGATGGTGCCGAGCAGCGTCAGCTGGACGTCGTGCACTGCCTCGCGGATCGACAGCGAGCGGTCGTTGACCAGGTTGATCTCGACCGATTGCGGCAGCTCGGCCTTGAAGCGCGGCATCAGCGCGCGCACCGCGTCCACCACCTGCACCGTGTTGGCGTTGGGCTGGCGCTGGACCGCCAGCGAGATCGAGCTTTCGCCGTTGAAGCTGCTGGCGGTCTTGACCGACTCGAAGCTGTCCTCGATGGTCGCCACCTCGTCCAGCCGCACCGGCGCGCCGTTGCGCTGGCCGACGATGACCTTGGCGAAATCAGCCGCCTTCAGCATCTGCTCGTTGGCCTGGATCGTCAGCGTCTGGCGCGGACCGTCGAGCACGCCGACCGGCGTGTTGGCGTTGGCCAGCCGCACCGCGTTGGCGAGTTCGTCGAGCGTGATGTTGCGGGCATTGAGCAGGTTGGCGTCGGCCTTGATGCGCACCGCGAAGCGCTTCTGGCCATAGACCGCCACCTGCGCCACGCCGTCGATGGTCGACAGGGTCGGCGAGATCAGGTTCTCGGCATAGTCGTTGAGCTCGGCCGGCGTCATCGAGTTCGACACCATCGCGATGAACAGCACCGGCGCGTCGGCCGGATTGACCTTGCGGTAGGACGGCAGCTGCGTGAGCTCGGCCGGCAGCTGCCGCTGGGCCCGCAGCAGCGCCGCCTGGACGTCGACCGCGGCGGCGTCGATGTCGCGCGTGCTGACGAATTCGAGCGTGACCGAGGTCACGCCCTGGGTGTTCACCGAGCTGATCGTCTGCAGCCCCGGGATGGTCGAGAACTGCTTCTCGAGCGGCAGCGCGACCGACGAGGCCATGGTCTCGGGGCTGGCGCCCGGCAGCTGCGCCGAGACGTTGATGACCGGCGTGTTGTAGCTCGGCAGCGCCGCCACCGGAATCTGGAAGTAGGCAAAGATGCCGATCACCACCACGGCGGCGGAGAGCAGCACCGTCATCGCAGGACGACGGATGCACAGCTCGGAGATGTTCATGTGCGCTCCCGGTCCGCGACGACGCTGGCGCTGGACGGCGCGACCGAGGCCGCGCTGCCCGGCGAGGGCCCGGGTGCCGCGTTGCCGGGCTGCTGCGGCTGCTTGTCGGGTTGCGCCTGGGGCGCGTCGATGCGCACCTTGCCGCCAGGGCGCACGTTCTGCTTGCCTTCGGTGACCACCTGCTCGCCGGGCTCGACGCCCTTCACCACCACCTGGGTGCCGAAGTTGTAGATCGCCTGCACCTTGCGCCGGGCGGCCTTGCGCTCGGCGTCGACCACGTAGACCGAGTTGCCGTCGGCCAGCATCATCAGGGCCGAGGCCGGCAGCACAGTGGCGCCGTCGATCGTGCGCACCGTGACCCGGGTCTCGACGAACTGGCCGGGCCAGAGTGCCTGGTCGGCGTTGTCGAACACCGCCTTGGCGCGCACCGTGCCGATCAGCGGGTCGACTGTGTTGTCGACGAAGCTCAGGGTGCCCTTGAGCGGCGCCTTGCGCCCGGTCACCAGGGCCTCGACCGGCGTGTGCTCGCGGGCCGCCTGCAGCAGGTCCTGCAGCTTGCCTTCAGGCACCGGGAAGCTCACGGCGATCGGATCGAGCTGGGTGATCGTGACCAGCGACAGGCTGGGCTGCACCAAGGTGCCCGGGTAGATGTTGACCGCGCCGATGCGCCCGGCGATCGGCGCCTTGAGCGTGGCATAGCCCAGCGCCACCTGCGCCGACTGCACGGCCGCCCGATCGGCCGCCACCGCGGCGCGCTGCGCCTCCAGCTGCGACAAGGTCGCATCGGCGGCGCTCTTGGCGATGAAGTTCTGCGCCACCAGGTCCTGGCTGCGCTTGTACTGGCGCTCCAGGTCGGCCAGCATGGCCTCGTCGCGCTGCTGCTGGGCCCGCGCCTTGGCCAGGTTGGCCTGGTCCGGGCGGTCGTCGAGCGTGAAGAGCAGCTGGCCGGCCTTGACGAACTCGCCTTCCTTGACATGCACCTCGCGCACCGTGTTCGTCACCTGCGGCCGCAGGTCCACGCTGTTCAGCGACACCACGCTGCCGTTGACCTGGACCGTGACCGGAACGTTCTGCCGCTGGGCCGACGCCAGCGTGACCAGCGCCGGGGCACCGGCGCCGGGGGCGGCGGCCTGGGTGGCCGCGGCGCTGCGGGTCTTGGCGCCCGACCACCACCAGGTGCCGCCCGCGACGGCCACGACCAGCACGCCGGAAAGGGCGAGAACGAGATTCTTCTTCATGGGGTTCCAGATGGATCGGGATGGATCGAGGGGGCGCGGTCACACTAAATATCGCGGCGGCAACTATTGGAGCAGCGAGCCGGGAAAAGAGCCCGCGCTTGCCGTAAAGAAATGTAAAGCGTCTGGGCAGAATGGCACGTTGAGCGAATCATTCTGCGCCCCCAGGCCGCTAGAATCCGCGCTCCACAGCCTCTGGATATACCCCATGAACCGCTGCAAGAAGCCTTTTCCCAGCCTCCTGTCGATCGCCCTCGCGGTGCTGATCGTCCCCGCCGGCGCGCTCGTTGCCGGCCCTGCCGCGGCCCAGGAGCTCGACCCTTCGGCGACCCAGAACGAAGCCGCCAACGGCGGTCGCAACTTTCCGCCGGGCACCCTGCGCGGCAGCTTCTTGGTCGTGAACCCGCCCGAGATCCAGCTCGACGGCAACGCCGAGCGGCTCGCCCCTGGCGCCCGCATCCGCAGCGCCGACCGCATGCTGGTGATGCCGGCCTCGATCACCGGCCAGAACCTGCTGGTGAACTACACCCGCGACGCCGCCGGCATGGTGCGCGACGTCTGGATCCTGACCCCGGACGAAGCCCGTGCCAAGCGGGCCTCGGCCGAAAAGCCGCTGCTCAATTTCTGGCCTTTCGTTTCGGCCGACAGCGGCCCGCGCGACGACGGCAAGACGCCCTTCAACCAGTTGCCGATCTTCGGCCAGTAGACCGGCTTCGCCGGTCTACTGGCCTGCGGCCCTCATGGGAAGCGCCGCACTGCGGCGCATGGCGCCCCATGGTGGCGCGCTGATGGATCGATCACGCCAACCTGCTCCCGGGAGAGCCTTATGACCCCCAAAGTTTTCATCAAGACCTTCGGCTGCCAGATGAACGAGTACGACTCGGACAAGATGGCCGACGTGCTGCGCGCCGCCGAAGGCTACGAGCCGACCACCAACGTGGACGAGGCCGACCTGATCCTCTTCAACACCTGCTCGGTGCGGGAGAAGGCCCAGGAGAAAGTGTTCTCCGACCTCGGCCGGGTCAAGCACCTGAAGGCCAAGGGCGTGAAGATCGGCGTCGGCGGCTGCGTCGCCAGCCAGGAAGGCGCGGCGATCATCGCCCGCGCGCCCTACGTCGACGTGGTGTTCGGGCCGCAGACGCTGCACCGGCTGCCCGAGATGCTGAGCCAGGGCGCCCGCGAGGGCCGCCCGCAGGTCGACATCAGCTTCCCCGAGATCGAGAAGTTCGACCACCTGCCGCCGGCCCGGGTCGAGGGCGCCACCGCCTTCGTCTCGATCATGGAAGGCTGCTCGAAGTACTGCAGCTACTGCGTGGTGCCCTACACCCGCGGCGAGGAGATCAACCGGCCGCTGGACGACGTGCTGGTCGAGATCGCCGGGCTGGCGGACCAGGGCGTGCGCGAGGTCACGCTGCTGGGCCAGAACGTCAACGCCTACCGCGGCCGCATGGGCGACACCGCCGAGATCGCCGATTTCGCCACCCTGATCGAGTACGTCGCCGAACTGCCGGGCATCGAGCGCATCCGCTACACCACCAGCCACCCGAACGAATTCACCCAGCGCCTGATCGACGCCTATGCCCGCGTGCCCCAGCTCGTGAGCCACCTGCACCTGCCGGTGCAGCACGGCAGCGACCGCATCCTGATGGCGATGAAGCGCGGCTACACGGCGATGGAATACAAGAGCACGGTGCGCAAGCTGCGCGCGATCCGCCCGCAGCTGGCGCTCAGCAGCGACTTCATCGTCGGCTTCCCGGGCGAGACCGACGAGGACTTCGGCAAGATGATGCGGCTGATCGACCAGCTCGAGTTCGACGCCAGCTTCAGCTTCATCTTCAGCCCGCGGCCGGGCACGCCGGCGGCGGCGCTGCACGACGACACGCCCCATGCGGTCAAGCTGGCGCGGCTGCAGCAGCTGCAGGCCGTGATCGACGGCAACGTGCGGCGCTTCGGCGAAAGCCGCGTCGGCACGGTCCAGCGGGTGCTGGTCGAGGGCGCCTCGCGCAAGGACGCGGGCGAGCTCATGGGCCGCACCGAGTGCAACCGGGTGGTCAACTTCGAGGGCGACGCCCGCCTGGTCGGCCAGATGGTCGACCTGCGCATCACGCGCTCGCTCGCCTACACGCTGCGCGGCGAGGTCGTCACCTCCGAATCCACCGCCGCCGGCCGCTCGGCCGCGCTGCCGGTCGCCTGATGGCGAAGCTGAGCGCAGCCCGCGGCTCGTTCCAGCAACTGCTGCTGTTCGCGTTCCTCCTGATCACCGCGCTGCTGGTGGGCGTGGCGCTGCGGGCGGTGTTCCAGTACGACATCCTGATGACCCAGAGCCGCGACGCGGCGGCGCGCGCGCTCACGCTGTCGGGCGCCGCGCAGTCCCTGGCCGAGCGCAGCGCCGCGATGGAGCGCGCCGGGCGCCAGTCGCTGGTGCTCAACGACGGCGTGCTGCGGCGCCGCTTCGAAGACGCCGCGCGCGACGCCCGCCAGGTGCTCGGCCGGCTCTCCGCCAACGGCCTGGGTCCCGACGGGCCCGACAAATGGCGCGAGCAGCTGGACGTGATCCAGGGCCTGATGAGCGGCGCCCCCGAGACCTCGCTGGCGCGCGAGAGCTCGATGGCGGTGCAGTTCCGCGAACTCGATGCGCTCAACACCCAGATCGCGCAGCAGGCGCAGTTCCTGATCGAGACCCAGAACAACGAGCTGGCCCAGCGCATCGAGACCGCGCGCAAGCGGCTGATGCGGCTGGTGATCGCCGCCAGCGCGCTGGCGGCGGCGCTGGCGCTGGCCTTCGGCGTCTGGCTGGCGCGGCCCTTCAAGCGCCTGGAGCGCGCGATCGTCGGCCTCGGCGAGAACCGGCTCGACGTGCCGATCGACATCCACGGGCCGTCCGACGTGCGCCGGGTGTCGCAGCAGCTCGAGTGGCTGCGGCTGCGGCTGACCGAACTCGATGCCGACAAGGCACGTTTCCTGCGACACGTCTCGCATGAACTCAAGACTCCGCTGGCCGCCCTGCGCGAAGGCGTCTCGCTGCTGGAAGACGGCGTGACCGGCGCGCTCAATCCGGCCCAGCACGAAGTCACGCAGATCCTGCAGCAGAACACGGTCGCGCTGCAGGGCCAGATCGAGGCCCTGCTGCGTTTCAACGCCGCCGCCTTCGAGGCCCGCGAACTGCGCCGCGAACGCACGCCGCTGCTGCCGCTGATCGAAGAGCAGATCGAGGCCCAGCGGCTGCAGTGGCAGGCCAACGGCCTCACGGTGCGCGCCGAGGGCGAGCCGATCTCGGTGGTGGTCGACCCGGTCAAGCTGGGCACCGCGGTGGCCAACCTGCTGTCGAACGCGATCCGCTTCTCGGCTCGCGGCGGCACCATCACGCTGACGGTGTCGAGCACCGCCGACACGGCGCAGATCGACATCGCCGACGCCGGCCCCGGCATCGCCGACGGCGACCGCGACCGCGTCTTCGAGCCTTTCTACCGCGGCGAGCGGCAGCCCCAGCATTCGGTCAAGGGCACCGGCATCGGGCTGTCGATCGTGCAGGAGTACATTGCAGCCCATGGCGGCCGCGTCACGCTGCTGCCCGAGGGACCGGGGGCGCGATTCCGCATCGCGCTGCCACGCTCCGCCTGACCTTCATCGCCCACGCGCCCATTCCTGAGTCCATGTTTTCTTCGATCGTTCGCGGACCCGCCATCGCCTTGAGCTGCGCCCTGCTGCTGGCCGGCTGCGCCGCGCCCCGCAAGCCGCCTCCCGCGCCGGTCGCGGTCGCGGTCGCCCCGACACCCGCGCCGCCGGCGATCACCCCGGTCGAGGCCGAGCCCCTGGCCCCCGCGACCCAGCCCGGCAGCCTCTTCACGCAATGGACCCAGGGCCCGGTGGGCGCCATGCTGGCCTATGCCGACAAGGTGCGGCCGCTGGGCGCACCCGAGCTGGCGGCCGAGCTCAACCGCCTGGGCGACCTGGTCGAGACGCCCGCGGTGCAGATGCAGATGGCGATCGTGCTGGCCCAGACCCGGGTCCCCGCCGACCTCGGGCGCGCCAGCGGCCTGCTGCAGCGCGTGATCTCCAATCCTTCCGCCGACGCCCTGCCGCTGCAGCCGCTGGCCCGCACGCTGGCGGCGCGCTACGCCGAGCAGCGCAAGGTCGAGGACGACCGCGACAAGCTGGCGCAGCAGCTGCGCGACAGTCAGCGCCGCATCGACCAGCTCAACGACCGCATCGAAGCCCTGCGCGCCATCGAGCGCAGCTTCTCGCGGCCCAATCCGGCGCCGGCGGCGCCGAAGCCGGCGCCATGAGCGCAATGCGAAGCACGAAGGTCCCTTCATGAGCAGCGCGCCGCCCCCGGCACCGAAGCCGCCCGATACAGCCGCGGTCCCGACGGCCCGCGGCGCCCGCCTGCTGGTGGTCGACGACGACGCCGACATGCTGCGCCTGCTGTCGATGCGGCTGATGTCGGCCGGCTACCAGGTCACGGCCGTGACCTCGGCCGAGTCGGCGCTGACCCAGCTCGAGATCGAACATCCCCAGCTGGTGCTCTCCGATGTCCGCCTGCCGGGCCGCGACGGCCTGGCACTGTTCGACGAGATCCGCAAGCGCCATCCGACCCTGCCGGTGATCCTGCTGACCGCGCACGGCACCATTCCCGACGCGGTCGAGGCCACGGCGCGCGGCGTCTTCACCTACCTCACCAAGCCCTACGACGCCCGCGAGCTGCTCGAGAAGATCGCCCAGGCGCTGGCCCTGGGCGCGCCGGCGGCGGCGCCCGGCAAAGGCGGCGACGAAAGCTGGCGGGCCGAGATCGTGAGCCGCAGCAACCGCATGGCCGAGCTGCTGGCCGAGGCCCGGATGGTAGCCAAGTCCGACGCCAGCGTGCTGCTGCGCGGCGACAGCGGCGCCGGCAAGGAAGTGCTGGCGCGCGCCATCCACCGCGCCAGCGCGCGCGCCGACAAGCCCTTCGTGGCGGTCAATTGCGGCGCCATTCCCGAGGCGCTGCTCGAATCCGAGCTGTTCGGCCACATGAAGGGCGCCTTCACCGACGCGGTCGCCAACCACAAGGGCCTGTTCCAGCAGGCCGACGGCGGCACCCTGCTGCTCGACGAAATCGGGGACATGCCGCCGGCGCTGCAGGTCAAGCTGCTGCGGGTGCTGCAGGAGCGCGCGGTGCGCCCGCTCGGCGGCAGCCAGTCGATCGCGGTCGACGTCCGGATCATCTCGGCCACCCACCGCGACCTCGACGCCGCGATGGAGGCCGGCCAGTTCCGCGAAGACCTGTACTACCGCCTCAACGTCGTGACACTCAGCCTGCCGCCGCTGTCGGCGCGGCGCGAGGACATCCCGCTCTTGGCCAATCACTTCCTGCAGCGGCTGTCGACCAAGTACGGCAAGCGGCTGTCGGGCTTCGCGCCCGAGGCGCTGAAGGCGCTGACCACCGCCTCCTGGCCCGGCAACGTGCGGCAGCTGTTCAACGTGGTCGAACAGGTCTGCGCGCTGTCGAGCTCGCCGCTGATCCCGCTGGCCCTGGTGCAGCGCGCGCTGCGCGTGCCGAGCGTCGAAGTCCAGACCTACGCCGAGGCCAAGCAGCGTTTCGAGCGCGACTACCTGGTGGGCCTGCTCAAGCTGACCGACGGCAACGTGGCCGATGCGGCCCGCCTGGCCGACCGCAACCGCACCGAGTTCTACCGCCTGCTGCAGAAGCACGAACTCACGCCCGGCCACTTCAAGGCCGAGACCCCGTCGCCGGGGGGCGAAAACGGTCGCTGACCAGCGACACGCCAAGTCGTTGATTTGATTGGGTTTTGTCGGTCAGGCTCGCAGGCTGTCGGGCCCAGGCGACAAATTCGGGGGTCTGGCGGCCTTTCTGGGGTCCGAGCTCCCCCGAAAAACCGGAAATTCAGTCCAAGCGATTGATTTCAAAGGGTTTTTCAGCCCTGGCACAGGGTTTGCCCCTGTACAGGCATGACAGCACTCACCAGCCCCTCTTTCGCACTGCGTCCGCAGCGCGACGGCCTGCGTCAAAAGCAGTTTTCCCTCTCGCGGCCCCGTGCCGCGGGTCAGTTGCTGGCATCCCAGGCGGGCGCCGGCCATTTCGCGCCCGAGAGCGTGTTCAAGCGCTTTCCGGCAATCGGCGACACGCCCTCCTTCGACAAGCAACGCGGCTGAAGCACATGAAGCCCACCCACTACGCCCAACCGAAGCTGCTGGCCGAGAGCGATTTCTCGCACCGCAGCCCGCTGCGCGAGGAACGCCACCCGAATTCGGTGACGGCGCCCCCGATCAACCGCGGCTCCATGGCGCCCCGCCCATGGCGTGGATTCTGGAACAGCATCGGCACCGCCCTGCTGGTCAAGCTCGGCGCCGGCCGCAATGCCGCCGCCCAGGCCGCGCCCTCGGCAAGGCAACCTTGGCAGCGCGCCGCGTCCCAGCGCCGCCTCGCCTTCCTGGCGCTGACGGTGCTCAGCACGGTGGCAGCCGCGACGCTGTTCGCCCGGGTCCAGCCCGACTACGACAACCTGTGGCTCGAATACAGCCAGATCGCGCTCTACGCCGTGCTGTCCGGTTGGGTCGTGACCGGTTTCGTGACCGCGCTGATGGGCTTCTATGTCTCGGTGCGCGGTGACAAGCACGCGCTGTCGGGCAAGCAGGTCGCCGACCATCCGATGAACCCCGAGGCACGGACGGCGATCATCATGCCGATCTGCAACGAGGACGTGGCGACCGTGTTCGCCGGCCTGCGCGCCACCTGCGAATCTGTGGCCGCCACCGGCCACGCGAAACAGTTCGACGTCTTCGTGCTGTCCGACAGCTACACGCCCGAGATCGCGGCCGCCGAGCGCGCCGCCTGGGAAGACCTGCGCGCCGCGCTGGCCGACAGCCCGAACCAGCCGCAGGTCGAGGTCTACTACCGCCTGCGCACCCGCCGCACGCACCGCAAGGCCGGCAACGTGGCCGACTTCTGCCGCCGCTGGGGCAAGGACTACCGCTACATGGTCGTGCTCGACGCCGACAGCGTCATGAGCGGCGACTGCCTGACCTCGATGGTCAAGCTGATGGAAGCCAACCCAACCGCCGGCATCATCCAGACCGCGACCCAGGCCATCGGCCACGTCACGCTGCACGCCCGCGCCCAGCAGTTCGCCTCGCGCATGACGGGCCGCCTGTTCACGCTCGGCATGCAGTTCTGGCAGCTCGGCGAATCGCACTACTGGGGCCACAACGCGATCATCCGCGTCCAGCCCTTTATGGACCACTGCGCGCTGGCGCCCATCAAGGGCAAGGGCGGCATGGCGGGCGGCATCATGTCGCATGACTTCGTCGAAGCCGCGCTGATGCGCCGCGCCGGCTTCCACGTCTGGCTGGTCGCCGACCTGGTCGGCAGCTACGAGCAGCAGCCGCCGGACCTGCTGTCCGAGCTGCAGCGCGACCGCCGCTGGTGCCAGGGCAACCTGCAGAACGCCCGCCTGATGGCCGAGCCCGGCCTGCACCCGGTGCACCGCGCCATGTTCGTCACCGGCACCATGGCCTACCTCTCGGCGCCGCTGTGGCTGGCCTTCCTGACCCTGGGCACCGCGCTGTGGCTGACCGGTTCGAGCGTGGTCGAGCACTGGCTCGCGATGCCGATGGAACTCGTCGGCCTCTGGCTGTGGACCCTCTGCCTGCTGTTCCTGCCGCGCATCCTGGGCCTGGTCGCGGTCGTGATCCGCGGCGAGCAGCGCCAGTTCGGCGGCATCGGCGGCCTGCTCAAGAGCGCCACGCTCGAAAGCGCGATGGCCATCGTCCAGGCACCGGTGCGCATGCTGGCCCACTCGCTGTTCGTGGTGGTGGCCCTCACCGGCCTCAAGCTCGACTGGAAGTCGCCCCCGCGCGAAGCCGCCGCCGTGTCCTGGCGCATCGCGGTCTCGCAGCTGGCTCCGATGTCCTTCGTGATCGCCGCGCTGGCCGTCGGCATCGCGCTGATCGATGCCAGCGCCCTCACCTGGCTGATGCCGGTGGGCCTGCCGCTGCTGCTGGCGATCCCGCTGACGGTGCTGACCAGCCAGATCGGCTTCGGCATCGCGCTGCGCGAACGCGGCTTCCTGCTGATCCCCGAGGAATCGCGCTCGCCTGCGGTGCTGCGCAGGGCCTGGATGCATGCGCTGCGGCTGTCGCGGCCGGTTGCGGCCTGAGCAGGTTCTAGCCTTTGAGAGAAAGCCCCGCGATGCGGGGCTTTTTCGTTGGCGGCTGCGGCCGGGGCGGGCTCACGCCGACGGCGTACTCTGCTCCGCGAATGTCCCCCGCCCTTCGGGCTCCTCCTTTATTTCGCTGCGCAGAGCACACCATCGGCGCGAGCCGTCAAGCCGGTGGTTCATCCTCGGCAGCACCCCACGGCGCTACCYGTGCCGAGGGCACCGGGTGGCCCCCGCAGCGAAGTAAAGGAGGAGGCCGCAGGCCGGGGGACATGAGCGGAGGGGGCCACCCGGTGCCCTCGGCACGCGCCCCAGCAGACCAGGGGTGCGCCAGAAAAGGCGCCTGCGCGGATCCAAGGACTCAGAAGCGCGGCATCCCGCCCCCGCCGCCCATCGGCGGCATGCCCTTCATGCCACCCATGCGCTTCATCATCTTCATGAGGCCGCCGCCTTTCATCTTCTTCATCATGGTCTGCATCTGCTCGAACTCGTTGAGCAGCCGGTTCACTTCCTGCACCTGAACCCCGGCGCCGGCGGCGATGCGGCGCTTGCGGGTGGCCTTGAGCAGCTCGGGCTTGCGCCGCTCCTGCGGCGTCATGCTGTTGATGATCCCTTCCTTGCGCCGGATGTCGCGCTCGGCCCGGGTCATGTCGGCCTCGGTGGCCTTGGCCGCCATCTGGGCGGGCAGCTTGTCCATGATGCTCGACAACCCGCCCATCTGCTTCATCTGCTGCAGCTGGCCGAGGAAGTCGTTGAGGTCGAAACCGACGCCGCTCTTGACCTTGGCCGCCAGCTTCTGCGCCGCCGCCACGTCGACCCCGGCCGTGACCTGCTCGACCAGCGCGACGATGTCGCCCATGCCCAGGATGCGGCCGGCATGGCGCTCGGCATCGAAGACCTCGAGGCCATCGATCTTCTCGCTGACGCCGGCGAACTTGATCGGCACGCCCGTGACCTGCCGCACCGACAGCGCGGCCCCGCCGCGCGAGTCGCCGTCGGTCTTGGTCAGGATGATGCCGGTCAGCGGCAGCGCTTCCTTGAAGGCCTTGGCGGTGTTGATCGCGTCCTGGCCCTGCATCGCGTCGACCACGAACAGCGTCTCGACCGGGTCCAGCGCCGCGTGCAGCTGCTGGATTTCCTGCATCAGCACCTCGTCGATGGCGAGGCGGCCGGCGGTGTCGACCAGCAGCACGTCGAAGAAGTGCCGCTTGGCGTGGTCGAGCGCGGCACGCGCGATGTCGAGCGGCTTCTGGTCGGGCGTGCTCGGGAACCACTCGGCGCCAGCCTGCTTCGTCACCGTCTTGAGCTGCTCGATGGCGGCCGGCCGGTAGACGTCGCCGGACACGGTCAGCACCTTCTTCTTGCGCTTCTCGATGAGGTGCTTGGCCAGCTTGGCGGTGGTGGTGGTCTTGCCGGCGCCCTGCAGGCCGGCCATCAGGATGACGGCCGGCGGCTGGGCGGCGAGGTTGATGTCGGCCACGCCCTCGCCCATGGTGGCGGCGAGCTCGCGGTTCACGATGCCGACCAGCGCCTGGCCGGGCTTCAGCGAGCCCAGCACCTCCTGGCCGAGCGCCTTTTCCTTGACGCGGGCGACGAAGTCGCGGACCACCGGCAGCGCGACGTCGGCCTCGAGCAGGGCCATGCGCACCTCGCGCAGCATGTCCTGGACGTTGCTTTCGGTGATGCGGGCCTGGCCGCTGACCTGTTTGACGAGGCGGGAGAATTTTTCTGTGAGGGCGCTGGCCATGATGCTTCCCGCTGGACGGGACCGGTATGAAGACGGGAGCGGCGGCATTCCGCAGAAGGCGAGAAGCTAAACTCCAGCCGATGATTTTAGCGATCCCCTCCCCGCTCGGCGTGGCACTGGGCATCGCCACCGCCGCCGCCTATGGCGTCACCGCCGCCGCCGCCTCCCGCCTCAGCCGCTCCTCGACCCAGTGGCTGCTGGCGCTGGCCTGGCTGCTGCACGGCCTGACGCTGGCCACCGGGCTGGCCGGCGGCACGCCGCGCTTCGGCTTCGCGCCGGCGATTTCGGTGACGGCCTGGCTGGTGTTGACGGTCTACGCCATCGAAAGCAGCCTCTATCCCCAGCTCAAGGTGCGCCGCGCGCTGGCGGTGCTGGGCGCGGTCGCGGTGATGCTGGCCGTGCTGTTGCCCGGCACGCCGCTGCATGTCTCGGCCTCGCCGTGGCTGCCGCTGCACCTGGCGCTGGGCATCGCTTCCTACGGCCTGTTCGGCGCCGCCGTGGTCCACGCCTGGCTCATGACGCGGGCCGAAAAGCAGATCCGGCTGGCGGCCGAACCGCAGGGCGGCGTCCCGCTGCTGACGATGGAACGGCTCACCTTCCGCTTCGTGACCGCGGGCTTCGTGCTGCTGTCGGCCACGCTGCTGGCCGGCCTGCTGTTCAGCGAGACGCTGTACGGGGGCGCGGTGCGCGGCTGGAAGTGGGACCACAAGACCGTCTTCTCGGTGCTGGCCTGGCTCACGTTCGCGATCCTCCTGACCGGCCGCGCCCGCTTCGGCTGGCGCGGACGCACCGCGCGGCGGGTCCTGTACGCGGGCTCGGCGCTGCTGCTGCTGGCCTACGTGGGCTCGCGCTTCGTGCTCGAAGTCGTTCTTTCTCGCGCCATCTCATGAAATACCTGCTCGTCTTCGCGGTGGTCTTCATCGCGGTCTGGCTCTGGCGCAAGAATCGGCGCGAAGAGATGCAATCGCGCCCGCCGCCGCAAAAACCCCCCGCCGTCGGCGCGCCGCAGGCCATGGTCCGCTGCGCCCACTGCGGCCTCCACCTGCCCGCCGCCGACGCGATCGCCGGCCCCGACGGCGCCGTCTTCTGCAGCGTCGCCCACCGCCAGGCCGCGAGCCGATGAAACAGCCCGCGCCGCGTCTGCCATGACCGCGCTCCTGCGTGCCCGGGGCGAGCCGGCGACCGACTGGAGTTCGCTCGAACACTTCGACGGCCAGAGCACCGCGCTGAAGCGCCTGTGGCGTGGCTTCGTGGCCGCGCGCTGCTTCGTGGCGATGGTGCTGCTGCTGCTCCAGGCGCTGGCCTTCGTGCTCGGACAGGCGACCCAATCGGCCACCGTCGCCCTGTGCGCCGGCTATCTGGTCGCCACCCTGCTGGCCGCGCGCTATGCGCCGGTGCAGCAGATCCGCAGCCTGGGCCGGACCTGGATCGCGACCATCGGCATCGACCTCGTGGTCTTCGCCGCGCTGCAGGTGCTGCAGGTCGGGGGCATCAATTACTCGCCGCTGTTCGCGCTGCCCGTGCTGATGGGGGCCGTGCTGGGCAGCGGCGCCGTCGGTCTCGGCACCACCGCGGCCGCCACCCTGCTGCTGCTGGGCCACGCGACCTGGTACTGGCTCGAACAGCCGGGCGACACCTCGCCGCGCTTCGTGCAGGCGGCGCTGACCGGCACCGGCCTGTTCGTGGTCGCGCTGATCGCCCACGAGATGGCCCGCCGGCTCACGCGCGAGGAAGCGCTGGCCCAGCGCAACCGCAGCGCGGCGCAGATGCACGCGCTGGTCAACGACCTGGTGATCGAGACCCTCAGCGAGGGCGTGCTGGTGCTCGATTCGGAGGGTCAGGTCCATGCCGCCAACCCCGCCGCGGATGCGATCCTGGGCCAGGGCCTGGCCCAGATGGAGCTGCCGTTCAAGCTCGACGCCCACCCGGCCTGGGTCGCGCTGGCGGCGCTGGCGCGCCAGACCTTTGCCCGGCGCAGCCCGCAGTCGAAAGAGATCCCGGTCGCCCAGGCCCAGGGCGCGGCGCGCGAGGTGCGGGTGCGCACCCGGCTGACCCGCTCGCCGGACCCGAACTCGGAGAGCCTGTGCGTGATGTTCCTGCAGGACCTGCGCGAGCTCGAGGCCCGCATCCGGACCGAGAAGCTGGCCGCCATGGGCCGCATGTCGGCCGCCGTGGCGCACGAGATCCGCAATCCGCTGGCCGCGATCACCCAGGCCAGCGCCCTGCTGGCCGAGGACCTGGTCGACCCGGCGCACCGCCAGCTGACCACCATGGTGCAGCAGAACGCCCAGCGCCTGTCGCGCATCGTCGACGACGTGCTCGACGTCGCCCGGGCCCGGCAGCAGCGCGTGCTGCCGCTGGGCGAGCAGGTGGCGCTCGACGCCACCGTGCGCACGCTGGCCGAGGAGTGGGTGCTGCATTCGCAGCGCCAGGGCGTGCTGCTGGTGCTCGACGCGCCGGGCCGCGACGTCCGCTTCGACATCGAGCACCTGCGCCGCATCCTCGTGAACCTGCTCGACAACGCGGCGCGCTACGCCGGCGATCGCGACGGCTCGATCCAGGTGGCGACCCGGCTCAACCCCGCCGGCCGGGCCACGCTGCAGATCTGGAGCGACGGCGCGCCGCTCGAGCCGGCGGTGCAGCGGCATCTGTTCGAGCCCTTCTTCTCGTCCGAGAGCCGCTCGAGCGGCCTGGGCCTGTTCCTCTGCCGCGAGCTGTGCGAGCGGCACGGCGCCACCATCGGCTACGAACGCCGCGCACTGTCCGCGGCCGGGCCCGAAGGCAACGAGTTCTTCGTTTCGTTTGCCGACGCCGAGACCCGGCTGACACAATAGCCGCGTGAGCACCCCCCATCCGTCCACGCCGCGCCCCGCCCAGATCCTGGTCGTCGACGACGAACCCGACCTGCGCACGCTCTATGAACTCACGCTGCTGCGCGAGGGCTACCGGGTCGAAGCCGCCGGCAGCGTGGCCGAGGCTTCCCAGCACCTCGACGCCGGCCGCTTCGACGCCGTGATCACCGACATGCGGCTGCCCGACGGGCTCGGCATGGAGATCCTGCAGCGCATCCAGCAAGACCAGCGCGGCGAGCGCTGCGTCGTCATGACCGCCTACGGCTCGGCCGAGAACGCGGTCGAGGCCCTCAAGGCCGGCGCCTTCGACTACCTCACCAAGCCGGTCGACCTGAAGCAGTTCCGGGCCGTGGTGGCTTCCGCGGTGCAGGCCACCGCGCAGCTGGCCGGTGCGCGGGCGGCCCGGCCAGTCGACGACCGGGTCGACGACGGCGCCAAGATCGCCAGCGCGGTCGGCAGCGGCGGCGCCGCCGCACTCGAGCGGCTGGTCGGCGACTCCGAGCCGATGCGCATCGTCAAGGCCCGCATCGCCAAGGTGGCGCGCGGCATGGCGCCGGTACTCGTGCGCGGCGAATCCGGCACCGGCAAGGAACTGGTCGCCCGCGCCGTCCATGCCTGCAGCCAGCGCAGCGACGGTCCCTTCGTCGCGGTCAACTGCGGCGCCATTCCCGAGAACCTGCTCGAAGCCGAGTTCTTCGGCGCCCGCAAGGGCTCCTACACGGGCTCCGCACAAGACCGCGATGGCTATTTCCAGGCTGCGCGCGGCGGCACGCTGTTCCTCGACGAGATCGGCGACCTGCCGCTGGCCATGCAGTCCAAGCTGCTGCGCGCGATCCAGGAACGCAGCGTGCGGCCGATCGGCTCGACCCAGGAGGACGCGGTCGACGTCCGCATCGTGAGCGCCACCCACAAGGACCTTCAGGCCGAGGTCCAGGCCAGCCGGTTCCGGCAAGACCTGTTCTATCGCCTCAACGTGATCGAGATCGCGGTGCCCGCGCTGCGCGAGCGCCGCGGCGACCTGCCGGCGCTGTGCAAGGCCCTGCTGGCGCGGATCGCGCGCGATGCCGGCATGCCGGTGCCGACCTTGTCGGCCGAGGTGCTGCAGCTGCTCGCCGAGCATCCGCTGCACGGCAACGTGCGCGAACTCGAAAACCTGCTGCACCGGGCCGTGGCCTTGAGCGACGGCGACATGCTGCACCTCGACTTCGTCGACAGCACCTTGCAGCCGAGCGAGCTGCCGCTGCGCGAGCCGGCCGCGCCGATCTACGCCGCGGCCGCCATCGCGTCGCCCCCGAAGGGCGGCGCCGCCGAGGTGCCGAACGACCTGCAGGGCTACCTCGACCAGCAGGAGCGCGAGATCCTGATCCGCGCGCTGCAAGAAACCGGCTTCAACCGCACCGCCGCGGCGGCCCGGCTGGGCCTGAGCCTGCGGCAGATCCGCTACCGGATCGCGCGCCTCGGCATCGCGACGCCAAACGGCGACGGCGCCGATGAATGAGCCCCCACGCTCCCCCACTGCGTGTGGGTCGCTGCCCCCCGAGGGGGCCGCAGGCCGCCTTGGGGCGGCCCGGCGCCAGCCTGAATCGCCCCCACGCTCCCCCACTGCGTGTGGGTCGCTGCCCCCCGAGGGGGCCGCAGGCCGCCTTGGGGCGGCCCGGCGCCAGCCTGAATCGCCCCCACGCTCCCCCACTGCGTGTGGGTCGCTGCCCCCCGATGGGGCCGCAGGCCGCCTTGGGGCGGCCCGGCGCCAGCCTGAGCCCCCGCTCTGCGCCACGGGTCTCTGGCACGACGGCTGGTATCGCTTCGCGCGCCCGCTGTGCTCGCCCAACTTCGGACCGCGGCCGGCCGGCGCCGAGATCGACCTGATCGTGCTGCATTCGATCAGCCTGCCGCCGGGGCAGTACGGCGGCGACCAGGTCCAGCAGCTGTTCACCAATCGCCTCGACTGGGATGCGCATCCCTACTTCGGCAGCATCCGCGGCCTCGAGGTCTCGGCGCACTTCTATGTGCGGCGCAATGGCGAGCTCTGGCAGTTCGTGAGCTGCGACGACCGCGCCTGGCATGCCGGTGCGTCGTCCTGGCGCGGCCGCGCGAACTGCAACGACGATTCGATCGGCATCGAGCTCGAAGGCATCGAGGGCGGGCCCTTCGAAAATGCCCAGTACGAGACCCTGGCCAGTCTCTGCCCGGCGATTGCGCAGCGCCATGCGATCCGCTTCATCGCCGGCCACCAGCACATCGCACCCGGCCGCAAGGAAGACCCGGGCGCCGGCTTCGACTGGCGCCTGCTGCGCGAGCAGCTCGGCTGGGACGGCGCGATGTTTCCCCCGGACACCATCAGCCGCTAGTTTTTTTCAATCGCCGGACGGCTCGCGATGCGTCCGCACGACGGCTTGCCCAGAGCGGCCCAAGTGCAGCAACCATGCGGTTTCCAAGCCCAAAAACGGCCGCAACGCCCGTCGGGCATGGGCTGCGCTACCGTCGATCAACGGACACGGGGCACAAGCGCATTCCAGCCCCGCCATGCACCTAAAAACATTTTTTAACATTTATGGAAAACACTACATCTAGTGGGTTGTAGACCCACCAGACCCTAGATATAGTGTGTCCTGCCCGGCGCCCGACGCCCACACCCATGGCCGCCCTGGCACCGCCGCCCCAACAAGAATTGCCAACCGAGGTTTCGCATGCAAACTGCCCTGAGCACCCCCTCCGCCCCCCATTCCTCCTCGACGCCGCTCCAGCAGCGCGATGTCGCCGGCTCACCCGCCAGCAACGCGCTGGCCCACTACCAGATCATCCGCCGCAACGGCGCGGTGGTGCCCTTCGAGCCCAACAAGATCGCGATAGCGATGATGAAGGCCTTCCTCGCCGTACACGGCACCCAGGGCGCGGCATCGGCCAGCGTGCGCGAGACGGTCGACACCCTGACCCAGGCCGTGGTGCGCGCAATGGTGCGCTCGCGTCCCGGCGGCGGCACCTTCCACATCGAAGACGTGCAGGACCAGGTCGAACTCGGCCTGATGCGCGGCGGCCACCACGAAATCGCACGCGCCTACGTGCTGTACCGCGAGCGCCGCTCCCAGGAGCGCAGCAAGCAGGGCGAACAAGAAGCCCCGATCGCGGTCTCCACGCTGCACGTGCTGGACCGCGGCGAACGCGTCGCGCTCGACCTCAACGAGCTCAAGGGCCTGATCGAATCCGCCTGCACCGACCTCGGCGAGAGCATCACGGCCGGCCCGATCGTGGCCGAGACCATGCGCAACCTGTATGACGGCGTGCCGCTCGACGAGGTCTACAAGGCCTCGATCCTGGCCGCCCGCACGCTGATCGAGAAAGACCCCGACTACACCTTCGCCACCGCCCGCCTGCTGCTGCACACGATCTTCAAGGAAGTGATCGGCCGCGAAGTGCCGCTGGGCGAACGGGCCCAGGCCTACGCCGACTACTTCCCGCACTTCATCAAGAAGGGCGTCGACAACGAGCTGCTCGACGAGAAGCTGCTGCAGTTCGACCTGGCCCGCCTGGGCGCGGCGCTCAAGCCCGAGCGCGACCTGCAGTTCGACTACCTCGGCCTGCAGACCCTGTACGACCGCTACTTCCTGCACGTGCGCAAGTCGCGCATCGAGCTGCCGCAAGCCTTCTTCATGCGCGTCGCGATGGGCCTGTCGCTCAACGAGATCGACCGCGAAGCCCGCGCCATCGAGTTCTATGAGGTGATGTCGTCCTTCGACTTCATCTCGAGCACCCCGACCCTGTTCAACAGCGGCACTCTGCGCTCGCAGCTGTCGAGCTGCTACCTGACCACCGTGCCCGACGACCTCGACGGCATCTACGAATCCATCAAGGAAAACGCGCTGCTGTCGAAGTTCGCCGGCGGCCTCGGCAACGACTGGACCCGCGTGCGCGCCCTCGGCAGCCACATCAAGGGCACCAACGGCGAATCGCAGGGCGTCGTGCCCTTCCTCAAGGTGGTCAACGACACCGCGGTGGCGGTCAACCAGGGCGGCAAGCGCAAGGGCGCCGTCTGCACCTACCTGGAGACCTGGCACCTCGACATCGAGGAATTCCTCGAGCTGCGCAAGAACACCGGCGACGACCGCCGCCGCACGCACGACATGAACACGGCCAACTGGATCCCCGACCTGTTCATGCGCCGCGTCATGGAAAAGGGCAGCTGGACCCTGTTCTCGCCGTCGAACGTGCCCGACCTGCACGACAAGTTCGGCCTCGACTTCGAGACCGCCTACGTCGCCTACGAAGAAAAGGCTGCCCGCGGCGAGATCACGCCGAGCCGCACGCTGCAGGCCTCGGACCTGTGGCGCAAGATGCTCACGATGCTGTTCG
This sequence comes from Variovorax sp. 10N432, assembly GCF_056394465.1. Taxonomy (NCBI): domain Bacteria; kingdom Pseudomonadati; phylum Pseudomonadota; class Betaproteobacteria; order Burkholderiales; family Comamonadaceae; genus Variovorax; species Variovorax sp. 10N432. The sequence continues at coordinate 83,397 of NZ_JBFTHX010000011.1, read as the reverse complement.
AGACCGGCCATCCCTGGATCACCTTCAAGGACGCCTGCAACGTGCGCTCGCCGCAGCAGCACGCCGGCGTGGTCCATTCGTCGAACCTCTGCACCGAGATCACGCTCAACACCAGCGACACCGAAACCGCGGTCTGCAACCTCGGCTCGGTCAACCTGCTGCAGCACCTGAAGGACGGCAAGGTCGACCAGGCAAAGCTCCAGCGCACCATCTCCACCGCGATGCGGATGCTCGACAACGTGATCGACATCAACTACTACGCGGTCAAGAAGGCGCGCGACTCCAACCTGCGCCACCGCCCGGTCGGCCTCGGCCTGATGGGCTTCCAGGACGCGCTCTATGAGCTGCGCATCCCCTACGCCTCGCAGGACGCCGTGCAGTTCGCCGACGAATCCATGGAAGCGATCTGCTACCACGCCTACTGGGCCTCGACCGAGCTGGCGCGCGAACGCGGCAAGTACTCGAGCTACAAGGGCTCGCTGTGGGACAAGGGCGTGCTGCCGCCCGACACCCTCGACCTGCTCGAGAAGGCCCGCGGCGGCTACGTCGAGGTCGACCGCTCGTCGACGCTCGACTGGGACGCGCTGCGCCAGAAGATCAAGACCGACGGCATGCGCAACTCCAACTGCGTCGCCATCGCGCCGACCGCAACCATCTCCAACATCATCGGCGTCGACGCCTCGATCGAACCCTGCTTCGGCAACCTGTCGGTCAAGTCGAACCTGTCGGGCGAGTTCACCGTCATCAACCACTACCTGGTGCGCGACCTCAAGCGCCTGGGCCTGTGGGACGACGTGATGGTGATGGACCTGAAGCACTTCGACGGCTCGCTGCGCCCGATCGACCGCGTGCCGCAAGACGTCAAGGCGCTCTACGCCACCGCCTTCGAGGTCGAGACCACCTGGCTCGTCGAGGCCGCGGCACGGCGCCAGAAGTGGATCGACCAGGCACAGTCGCTCAACATCTACATGGCCGGCGCATCGGGCAAGAAGCTCGACGACACCTACAAGCTGGCCTGGCTGCGCGGTCTCAAGACCACCTACTACCTGCGCACGCAGAGCGCGACGCACGCCGAGAAATCGACCGTGCAATCGGGTCGCCTCAACGCCGTGTCGTCGGGCAGCGGCGATGCTTCATCGGGCATGAGCGCACTCGAAGCGGCAGCGCGCGCAGCGCAAGCGCAACTCAGCGCGATGCCCGCCACCGACATCGCGTTCTGCGGCGTCGACGATCCGACCTGCGAAGCCTGCCAGTGATGTCGGCCTGAAGTTGTCGTGGTTCGCGGCATCGACTGACAAATTGCGATGCATGCGAACAACATAACGACCACATAATTGAAGCGCGATGTGAGGAGCACTTTGCAACTCACATCGTTGCTCACATAATTTGAGCATTGGATTTTTCTATGTTGACCTGGGACGAAGAAGTCAAGCCCTCCTTGCCAAAGGATCTGCCTCAAGGATTGCGGCACCCATCGAACAGCGGCGCGCCAGTCGCCCGCTCGTCGGAGTTCCCGACTTCGCAAATTGCTCCCCAAGTTTCTTCCGCTGCGCGCACGCTCGATGACGGCGCAGCGCTGCGCCCCGCGCAGGCCGCAGTGCCCGTCGCGCCGGCCGCGCACCGCGTCAAGGCCGCCGACAAGCGCATCATCAACGGCCAGACCGACGTCAACCAGCTGGTGCCGTTCAAGTACAAGTGGGCCTGGGAAAAGTACCTCGCCACCTGCGCCAACCACTGGATGCCGCAGGAAGTGAACATGACGCGCGACATCGCGCTCTGGAAAGACCCCAACGGCCTGACCGAGGACGAGCGCCGCATCGTCAAGCGCAACCTCGGCTTCTTCGTGACCGCCGACTCGCTGGCCGCCAACAACATCGTGCTGGGCACCTACCGCCACATCACGGCGCCCGAATGCCGCCAGTTCCTGCTGCGTCAGGCCTTCGAGGAAGCGATCCACACGCACGCCTACCAGTACATCGTCGAATCGCTGGGCCTGGACGAGAGCGAGATCTTCAACGCCTACAACGAAGTGCCGTCGATCCGCGAAAAGGACCAGTTCCTGATCCCGTTCATCGACGCCATCAGCGACCCGAACTTCAAGACCGGCACCCACGAGACCGACCAGACCCTGCTGAAGTCGCTGATCGTCTTCGCCTGCCTCATGGAAGGCCTCTTCTTCTACGTCGGCTTCACGCAGATCCTCGCGCTGGGCCGCCAGAACAAGATGACCGGCGCCGCCGAGCAGTATCAGTACATCCTGCGCGACGAGTCGATGCACTGCAATTTCGGCATCGACCTGATCAACCAGCTCAAGCTCGAGAACCCGCAGCTCTGGACGGCCGAGTTCAAGGCCGAGATCAAGGCCCTCTTCATGAAGGCCGTCGAGCTCGAGTACAAGTACGCCGAAGACACCATGCCGCGTGGCGTGCTCGGCATGAACGCCTCCATGTTCAAGGGCTACCTGCGCTACATCGCCAACCGGCGCGCGCAGCAGATCGGCCTCGAAACGCTCTTCCCGAACGAAGAAAACCCCTTCCCCTGGATGAGCGAAATGATTGACCTCAAGAAGGAGCGCAACTTCTTCGAAACCCGCGTGATCGAGTATCAATCGGGCGGTGCGCTCTCCTGGGACTGAGACTTTCCGACAAGAACAAAGTGCATTCAGAAAAAGCCTTCAGCAACACACTGCACCGGAGAGTGCGGCATTGCTGAGGGCGACGGTGTTCATGGTGCTGGAATCCGTTCCAACGCCATGAATCGCTTCACGCTGACCAACATGCGTGGAGTGCTTCAAAAGGTTGATTTTTTCAACTTGATCAAGGAGAAATAGAAATGGCAACTGCAAAGAAAGCGCCGGCTAAGAAAGCCGCTGCAAAGAAGGCTCCGGCAAAGAAGGCTCCCGCCAAGAAGGTCGTAGCCAAGAAGGCGCCGGCAAAGAAGGTCGCGGCCAAGAAGGCTCCGGCGAAGAAGGTAGCGGCCAAGAAGGTCGCCGCCAAGAAGGCGCCTGCCAAGAAGGCCCCCGCCAAGAAGGTAGCAGCCAAGAAGGCCCCGGCGAAGAAGGCCCCTGCCAAGAAGGCAGCAGCCAAGAAGGCCCCGGCGAAGAAGGCCGCTGCGAAAAAGGCGCCTGCCAAGAAGGCCCCGGCGAAGAAGGCTGCGGCGAAAAAGCCCGCTGCCAAGAAAGCCGCGAAGAAGCCCGCTGCCAAGAAGGCTGCGAAGGCTCCCGCCAAGGCTGCCGTAGCRCCTGCTCCTGCTGCCCAGACCACGCTGAACCCGCAGGCTGCCTGGCCGTTCCCGACGGCCAGCAAGCCCTGAGTCTTCCAGCGGCCTTGAAGGCACAAGCCCGGCACCGAAAGGTGCCGGGCTTTTTTCATGGGGTCAGAGGCCCAGAGCGTTGCGGTCGACCTGGTAGTTCTGCGGGCCGCGCTGGGCGATCTTGAGCGCCCCCAGGTGGTTGCCCAAGGCAGCGCAACGCGCCAGCGCCCAGCCCTGCTCGAGTCCGAACAGCAAGGCGCCGCGCCAGGCGTCGCCGCAGCCGGTCGGCTCGACCACCGCCGCGGGAGTGACCGCCGGCACATGTTCGCGCTCGCCGTTCGTCCACACCTCGCAGCCCTCGGCCGCCAGCGTCACGACCAGGCCTTCGACCCGCTTCGAGATCTCCGCCAGGCTCCATCCGGTCCGCTGCGACAGCATCTTGCCCTCGTAGTCGTTGACCACCACCCAGCTCGCCAGGTCGACGAAATGCGCCAGTTCCTTGCCGTCGAACATCGGCAGGCCCTGGCCCGGATCGAAGACGAACGGGATGCCGGCCGCCTTGAACTGCTCGGCATGCTGAAGCATGGCGTCGCGGCCGTCGGGCGCGACGATGCCGAGCTTGATGTCGTCGCGCGCGGCCACCTTCGTGATGTGCGCCTGCTGCATCGCGCCCGGATGGAAGGCCGTGATCTGGTTGTTGTCACGGTCGTTCATGATCATGGCCTGGGCCGTGAAGGTATCGCCGACCTGGCGCACGAACTCGGTGCTGATGCCCAGCGTGCGCAGGCGCTCGATGTAGTCGGCGCCGTCGCTGCCGACCGTCGCCATCGGCAGCGCGGTGCCGCCGAGGGCGTTCAGGCTGTAGGCGATGTTGCCGGCGCAGCCGCCAAAGTCCCGCCGCAAGCCCGGCACCAGGAAGGACACGTTGAGGATGTGCAACTGGTCCGGCAGGATCTGGTCCGCGAACCGCCCTTCGAAAGTCATGATGGTGTCGAACGCGAGGGAACCGCAAATCACTGCTGCCATGGATGAGCCACTGGTTGGATTGAAAAAGCTGAAAGGCCGTGGCGCTCAGGGATAGAGCGCCTCGAGACGAAAGCCGGCGACCGGCGGCATCGAAGCCGCCTCGTCGCCGCTGAGGCGAAGAGCCAGCGAGGCCGAGCGCTCGGCGTGCGCCGGCAGCACCGCCGGCGCACCGAAATCGGAAGGCATGAGCACGCGCCGCACCACGGCCCGCTCCTGGGTATCGAGCAGCGACAACTCCACTGCGGGCATCGCCAGCGGCAGGGTCGCGCTGTTGCGCACCGTGAAGCCGAGGTGGAAACCGTCGCCCTCCTTGTCGCGCGCGAACGAGGCGCCGTCGATCTTGATGTCGTTGATCTGCCGCAGGGCGGTCAGCGTGCAGCCGGTGACGCGGCACAGGCCGTCGAGCAGCGGCCGCAAGGCGGGCTGGCGGGCCGCGATCAGGTCGCGCTCCTGATGCAGGACCTGCGCCAGCAGCAGCAGTGCGGCCAGCACGGCGGCAACGACCAGCGAGCGTCGCACCGCGGGTCGCCGCCAGCCGATCGGGGCTTCGTCGATGCCCAGGAAGGCCGGCAACGGCTCGGCGTCCAGCGCGGTCGCGGATGCCGCATCGGCTCTGCCCGCTGCCGGCTCGGGCTCGCTCGCGGCCTGCACCACCGGCGCGACCTCGGCCACGGCAGCGGCAGCGGCCTGCTCCTTGGCTTTCGCGCGGGCGATCTTGGCCGACTTGATGCGGGCGCGGCGCAGCGCCTTCTCGAGTTGCATGTGGCCGCTGTCGTCGGCCTCCGGCGGCGTGACCGCGCTCGCCAAAGGGGCAGGACGCGACGGCAGCGCGAGGTCGATGTCCGGGAAGGCCAGCGGCGGCGGCACGGGAGGCCGCACGGCCGTGCGCCCTTGGTCGCCGAGCAGCAGCGAATCCGCATCGGGCCACGACATGGGGCTCGGAGCAAGGAAGCCGTCAGAGGGGGCCAGCGGTGCCGGGCCCGACGCCTGTTCGTCGTCGAAGAAGTCGGTCTCGGCGATCGCTTCCGCAGGAGCGTCGGCCGTTTCGGCTGCGGTGGCCGCCGGCGGCTCCGGCTCGGTGTGCGGCGGCGGCTCGCCCGGCTCCGGCGCCGCGACCGCAGGACCGGAGGAGGCCGGCGGTGTTTCCTGCAGGTCGATGGTGGCGTCGAACACCTGGCTGCAGCGTCCGCAGCGAACCCACCCGTCCGAGATGCGAAGCTGGTCCCGCACCACCTTGAAAGTGGTGTCGCACGCGGGGCAGCGGGTGACCAGGCTCATGTGGCGCCGATTGTATTGTTGCCGGAGGCAACAGCCTCGGCGTTCTACAGCCTTGCGGTCATCAGGATCCAGCCGTCCTCGCTGTCGCTGACCTCCAGCGCCGCGTAGGGCGCATAGGCGGCCTTCAGCTCGTCGGCCTGGCGCTCGAGGATGCCGGCCAGCACCAGCGCGCCGCCCGGCGCGACATGTGCGCAGAGCAGCGGAGCCAGCACCTTGAGCGGTGTCGCGAGGATGTTCGCCAGCACGACGTCGTAGCGGCCGGCCGATGCATCCGGCAGGCCGGCCTTGAGCCGGACGCCGTTGGCGTCGGCATTGAGGCCGGTCGACTCGACCGCGGCCGGATCGATGTCCACCGCGTCGATGTCGGTGGCGCCGTGTTTCGCCGCGCCGATCGCGAGAATGCCCGAGCCGCAGCCGTAGTCGAGCACACGCTGGCCGGCCAGGCCGCCGCGCGTGGCGATCCAGCGCAGGCACATGCGCGTGGTCGGATGCGTGCCGGTGCCGAAGGCCAGCCCGGGATCAAGCCGGATCACCTGGCGCGCCTGCGCCGGCGGCTCGTGCCAGGTCGGCACGATCCAGAACTCGGGGGTGATCTCGACCGGCGCGAACTGCGACTGCGTCAGCCGCACCCAATCCTGCTCCGGCACCTCGGCCAGGCCCAGCAGGCGGCACTCGGCGAAGAAGTCCTGCGCCTCGAGCAGCGCCGCTGCTTCGCGCGCCAGGGCCTCGGTCGCGAACAGCGCGATCACGCGCGACCGCTGCCAGCCATCCTTCGGCGGCGGCATGCCGGGCTCGCCGAACAGGGCCTGCTCGGCGTCGGTCTGGGCGTCGGCGTCCTCGACCGACACGCTGAGCGCATCGAGCGCGTCGAGCGCGTCGCTGACGGTCTCGACCAGGTCTTCAGGCGCCAGCAGGCGGAGTTCGAACATGGTTGATTCGCCCGCTCAGCGCTTGTGCGCAGCGAGCCACTCTTCCAGATAGTGGATGTTGGTGCCGCCACCCATGAACTTGGCGTCGACCATCAGCTCGCGGTGCAGCGCGATGTTGGTCTGGATGCCCTCGATCACGGTCTCGTTGAGCGCCGTGCGCATGCGCGCCATGGCCTGCTCGCGGGTATCGCCGTAGACGATGATCTTGCCGATCATCGAGTCGTAGTTCGGCGGCACGAAGTAGTTGGTGTAGACGTGGGAATCCACGCGAACGCCCGGCCCGCCCGGCGGGTGCCACATCGTGATGCGGCCCGGCGAGGGCGTGAACTTGTACGGATCCTCGGCGTTGATGCGGCACTCGATCGCGTGGCCGCGGACCTCGATCTGGCGCTGGGTGAACGGCAGCTTCTCGCCCGCCGCCACCATGATCTGCGTCTTCACGATGTCGATGCCGGTGGTGAACTCGGTCACCGGATGCTCCACCTGCACGCGGGTGTTCATCTCGATGAAGTAGAACTCGCCGTTCTCATAGAGGAACTCGAAGGTGCCTGCACCGCGGTAGCCGATCTTCTTGCAGGCCGCCGCGCAGCGCTCACCGATCTTCTCGATCAGCTTGCGCGGGATGCCCGGCGCCGGCGATTCCTCGATCACCTTCTGGTGGCGACGCTGCATCGAGCAGTCGCGTTCGCCGAGGTACACCGCGTTCTTGTGCTTGTCGGCGAGGATCTGGATCTCGATGTGGCGCGGGTCCTGGAGGAACTTCTCCATGTAGACCGCCGGATTGTTGAAGGCCGCGCCGGCCTCCGCCTTGGTCATCTGGATCGCGTTGACCAGCGCCGCCTCGGTGTGCACCACCCGCATGCCGCGCCCGCCGCCGCCGCCCGCGGCCTTGATGATGACCGGGTAGCCGATCGCCCGGGCGATGCGCTTGTTGGTGGCGGCGTCGTCGGAGAGCTCGCCCTCGGAGCCCGGCACGCAGGGCACGCCGGCCTTGATCATGGCCTGCTTGGCCGACACCTTGTCGCCCATGATGCGGATCGATTCGGGCGACGGGCCGATGAACTGGAAGCCGCTCTGCTCCACCCGCTCGGCGAAGTTGGCGTTCTCGCTCAGGAAGCCGTAGCCCGGATGGATCGCCTCCGAGTCGGTCACTTCGGCCGCCGAGATGATGGCGGGCATGTTCAGGTAGCTCTGCGACGACGGCGCGGGGCCGATGCATACCGCTTCCTCGGCCAGCTTGACGTACTTGGCATCGCGATCGGCTTCGGAATAAACCATCACCGCCTTGATGCCGAGTTCGCTGCAGGCGCGCTGGATTCGCAGCGCAATCTCGCCGCGGTTGGCGACCAATATCTTCTTGAACATGCTCACTCGATGATGAACAGCGGCTGGCCGTATTCGACGGCTTGGCCGTTCTCGCCGAGGATCTGGGTCACGGTGCCGGACTTGTCGGCCTCGATTTCGTTCAGTATCTTCATCGCCTCGATGATGCAGACCGTGTCGCCTTCCTTGACCTGGCTGCCGATCTCGACGAAGGCAGGAGCGCCCGGGCTGGAGGAGCGGTAGAAGGTGCCGACCATCGGCGATTTGATCGCGTGGCCGGTGGCGGCGGCCGCGGCCGGCGCGGCGGCGGGCGCAGCAGCCGCCGGTGCGCCAGCGGCCGGCTGGGCGCCGGCTGCGGCCGGCGCGGACAGCGTCTGGACATATTGGACCGGCGCGGCGACACCACCCTTGACGATGCGGACCTTGCCTTCGGCTTCGGTGATTTCCAGTTCGGAAATGTTGGATTCGGACACCAGGTCGATCAGTGTCTTGAGCTTGCGTAGATCCATGGGACTCCAGCGCCGGCTTTGCCGGTCATTTGAATGTAACTCGCCTGAAGATCCGGTTATTTCGGCGTTTCAACGCCAACTACCGGATTTGTAGGGGCTGGATTCTAGCCGCGAACTAGGCCCGTCGCCACGCTTGAAGATCGCCGGCGTCGAGCTTTCCCATTTTACGCGCCGCGATCGAGCCGCCGGCATCGATCACGAGGGTGAACGGCAGGCCGCCCGCCGTGTTGCCCATCTGCTTGACCAGATCGGTGCCCTGTAGCCCGGCCAGCCCGATCGGGTAGCTGACCGGCGTCTTGGCTAGGAACTTGCGCACCGCACTGGGCTGATCGATGGCCAATCCGACAACTTGCCAGCCGTTGGCGGCATTTTCGCGAAAGAAGGCGTCGATCATCGGCATTTCCTCGACGCAGGGCGGGCACCAGGTGGCCCAGAAATTGACCACCAGCGGCTTGCCGCGGAGACTGTCGAACACCACCTCGCCGCCCTCGGGCCGCTCGAAACGCTGGGCCCAGAAAGCCGCGTCGAGCTTCTCGCCGCCGCCCGCGCCGCGGCGCTGGGTCCACCAGGCGCCGCCGACCCCGGCGGCCGCGGCGACCAGCGCCACGCCCCCATAGAGCCAGCCTCGGCGCGTCGAGCTCGAAGTCATCCGTTGTCCTTTTCTTTTTCCATCAGCCGCCGCAGCGCCGCCAGGTTGCCGCGCGGCACCCGGCCCTGGGTGTCGGGCTTCAGCGCCCCGCGCAGGTCGTCCAGGTCGTAGACCAGCAGATGGACGCCGATCTCTTCGCCCAGCGCGCGGCTGGCGGCATGCACGCTGAGCGCCTCGACCTGCTCGCCGTGAAAGCCGGTGACCATCCGGGGCTCGTAATCGACGTGATGATCGATCAACGCGATCTCGGCCGACTTGGAGTCGTCGCAGAACAGCTGAATATAGATGTCCGACAGCCGCGTCGCGGTGCCGTGCCAGACGGCGCCGCCGACGTGGGGACGGAACTGCGCCATGCGCTCCATCCATTCGAGCGCCAGCAGGCGCAGCGCATGCAGTTCCTGCGGCTGGGTGTCGGCGCAGTAGAGCTGGATGTAGTCGCGGACCTCGGCCTCGATTTCGTCGTTGTTGGGCAGCGCGGTGCGCGCGGGCAACCCGAGATCGCGCACCGCCCGGCGCTTGGCGGGTCCGTATTCGAGCCCCTCCTCGACCACGAGGCGGGCCGCGGTGGCGGCAATTTCCTGCTTCGACGTGTCCATCGGTCCATTTTGCCCGGACTGCGCGGCTTGCAGGCGGATGGCCCTTGCGCATCCCTAGAATCGACTGATGCACATTCACATTCTCGGCATCTGCGGCACCTTCATGGGAGGGGTGGCGGCACTTGCTCGCGAAGCCGGCCACCGGGTGACCGGCTGCGACGCCGGCGTCTATCCGCCGATGAGCGACCAATTGCGGTCGCTCGGCATCGAGCTGATCGAGGGTTTCGGCGCCGACCAGCTGGCGCTCAGGCCGGACGTCTTCGTCGTCGGCAACGTGGTCTCCCGGGTCCGGCTGGCGGATGGCAGCCCCAAGTTCCCGCTGATGGAGGCCATCCTCGACGCCGGCGCGCCCTATACCAGCGGTCCGCAGTGGCTGGCCGAGCAAGTGCTGCAGGGACGCCACGTGATGGCGGTCGCCGGCACCCACGGCAAGACCACCACCACCTCGATGCTGGCCTGGATCCTCGAGCGCGCCGGCCGGGCGCCGGGCTTCCTGGTCGGCGGCGTGCCGCTCGACTTCGGCGTCTCGGCCCGGCTGGGCGGAGCGAAAGCGGCCCAGGCCGGCGCCGGGCCGCTCCCAAGGCGGCCTGCGGCCCCCTCGGGGGGCAGCGAACCACACGAAGTGGGGAGCGTGGGGGCCGCATTCGTCATCGAGGCGGACGAATACGACACAGCCTTTTTCGACAAGCGCAGCAAGTTCGTCCACTACCGCCCCCGCACCGCGATCCTGAACAACCTGGAATTCGACCACGCCGACATCTTCGACGACCTGGCGGCGATCGAGCGGCAGTTCCACCACCTGGTGCGCACGGTCCCGGGCCAGGGGCGGGTGGTGGTCAACGCCACCGAGGACAGCCTGCAGCGCGTGCTGGCCCAGGGCTGCTGGAGCGAGCTCGCGCGCTTCGGCGCCGGCGGCGAATGGCAGGCCGCGGGCCCGCACGACGCCTTCGACGTGCTGCGCGGCGGCGAACGGGTCGGGCGGGTCGAATGGGCGCTGTCGGGTCTGCACAACCAGATGAACGGGCTGGCGGCGATCGTCGCCGCCGAGCATGTCGGCGTCGCGCCGGCCGAGGCCGCCGCCGCGCTGGCGAGCTTCCGGAACGTGCGGCGGCGCATGGAACTGCGCGGCACCGTGGAACGCGCCACGGGGACGATCACGGTCTACGACGATTTCGCCCACCATCCGACCGCGATCCGCACCACGCTCGACGGCCTGCGCCAGAAACTCGATGCCGCCGGGCGCCGCCAGGACCGCATCCTCGCGGTGTTCGAGCCGCGCAGCAACACGATGAAGCTCGGCACCATGGCGGCCCAGCTGCCCTGGAGCCTGGAGGCCGCCGATCTGTCGTTCTGCCACAGCGGCGGCCTCGACTGGGATGCGGGCGCGGCCCTGGCACCGATGGGTGCGCGGGCCCGGGTGGCGAATGCCATCGAGCCGCTGGTCGCGCAGGTCGCGGCGGCGGCGCACCCCGGAGACCACATCGTCTGCATGAGCAACGGCGGCTTCGGCGGCGTGCACGACAAGCTGCTTTCGGCGCTGCGCGCGCCACAATGAGCGACTTATGCGCGCCCGCCAACTGATCGAAACCCTCCAGCTGCAGCCCCACCCCGAGGGCGGCTGGTACCGCGAGATGTTCCGCTCGTCGGCGCAGGTGCTGCCGGCCGACGGCCGGACGGCGCGCGATGCGCTGACCACCATCTACTTCCTGCTCGAAGCCGACCAGCATTCGCGCTGGCACCGGGTGCAGTCCGACGAGGTCTGGATCCATCTCGAAGGCGCGCCGCTGGCACTGTGGACCAGCGACGCGGCGCTGCGCACGCCGCCCGCCCACCTGCGGCTCGGCGCGGTCGACGTCCACGGCACCCGGCCCCAGCACACCGTGCCGGCCGGCCAGTGGCAGGCGGCGCGGCCGATCGTCGGGCCCGTGGGCCCCGACTACACGCTGGTGAGCTGCACCGTCGGACCGGGCTTCGACTTCGACGACTTCGCCTTCATGCAGCCCGACGGCGACGAGGCGGCGCTGCTGCGCCACCACTGGCCGGACCTGGCGGCGCTGATCTGATCGAGATCGGCGCCGGGCGGCGCTTCACTTCCGGCGCTTCTTGACCGCCTGCGAGAGAATTTCCAGCACCTGGGTCGAATCCTCCCAGCCCAGGCAGGCATCCGTGATGCTCTGGCCGTATTCGAGCGCGTCGATCGGGTCCTTGCCGGGCGTGAACTTCTGCGCCCCGGCTTTCAGGTGGCTCTCGACCATCAGGCCGAACACGCTGTGGCTGCCGCCCGCGACCTGGTCCGCAATATCGCGCGCGACCTCGATCTGCTTCTGGTGCTGCTTGCTGCTGTTCGCGTGGCTGCAGTCGACCATCAGCTTGGGCGGCAGCTTGGCCGCCTCGAGATCCTTGCAGGCCGCCGCGACGCTGGTGGCGTCGTAGTTGGGCGCCTTGCCGCCGCGCAGGATGACGTGGCAATCGCGGTTGCCGTTGGTCTGGACGATCGCCACCTGGCCGTTCTTGTGCACCGACAGGAAGTGGTGGCCGCGCGCCGCCGCCTGGATCGCATCGGTGGCGATGCGGATGTTGCCGTCGGTGCCGTTCTTGAAGCCGATCGGCGCCGACAGGCCCGAGGCCAGTTCGCGGTGCACCTGGCTCTCGGTGGTGCGGGCACCGATCGCGCCCCAGGAGATCAGGTCGCCGATGTACTGGGGCGAGATCACGTCCAGGAACTCGCTGCCGGCCGGCAGGCCCAGGCGGTTGATGTCGATCAGCAGCTGGCGTGCGATCCGCAGGCCCTCGTCGATGCGGAAGCTCTCGTCGAGGTAGGGGTCGTTGATGAGCCCCTTCCAGCCCACCGTGGTGCGCGGCTTCTCGAAGTAGACGCGCATCACGATCTCCAGGGTGCCCGCGTACTTGTCGCGCTCGGCCTTCAGGCGGCGCGCGTAGTCGAGCGCAGCGGCCGGGTCGTGGATCGAGCAGGGACCCATGATCACCAGCAGCCGGTCGTCCTTGCCGGCCATGATCTTGTGGATCGCATGGCGGGTGCCGGTGATCAGTGATTCGACCGGCGTCCCGGCGATCGGGAAGAAGCGGATCAGATGTTCGGGGGGAGGCAACACAGTAATGTCCTTGATGCGTTCGTCGTCGGTCCGGCTGGTTTTCTCGACGTTCGCGTACCAGGTGTCGCTGGGCGGGGCGGCTTTCGTGCTCATGTGTGCTTCCTTCGATGGGTCTGGATGTTGGTGGGGCAAAAAAAAACCGCCGGTGCTTGGGGCACCGGCGGTTTTGGGAGGTTCTGCTGTCTGCTTGCTTTACGCGCGCGCCTCTCGTCCGCCGGAGACCGGGAACCAAAAGAAGGCAAAGTAATAAGCGCGAGCTGCGGACATGGGGGTGGAATGTAGCACAGGCAGCGCGTTCACGGCTGCATTTACGAATCGGCGAAGGGATTTAGTCAGTTGAGGACAGAGCAAAAATTGCTACGCAATCTCTTGATCTGTCCCGCAAGGTCTCAGGCTGTACCGCCGACCGTCAGGCCGTCGATGCGCAATGTGGGCTGGCCGACGCCCACGGGCACGCTCTGCCCTTCCTTGCCGCAGGTGCCGACCCCCGAATCGAGCGCCATGTCATTGCCGATCATGGTCACGCGCGTGAGCGCATCGGGGCCATTGCCGACGATGGTCGCGCCCTTGACCGGGTACTGGATCTTGCCGTTCTCGACCCAGTAGGCCTCGCTGGCCGAGAACACGAACTTGCCGCTCGTGATGTCGACCTGGCCGCCGCCGAAGTTGGTGGCGTAGAGGCCCTTCTTGATGCTGGCGACGATTTCTTCCGGCACCCGGTTGCCGCCCAGCATGTAGGTGTTGGTCATGCGCGGCATCGGCGCGTGGGCATAGCTCTCGCGGCGGCCGTTGCCGGTGGGTTTGGCCTTCATGAGGCGGGCGTTGAGCGAGTCCTGGATGTAGGCCTTGAGGATGCCGTCCTCGATCAGCACGTTGCGCTGGGTCGCGTTGCCTTCGTCGTCGACATTGAGCGAGCCACGGCGGTCGGCGATGGTGCCGTCGTCGAGCACGGTCACGCCCTTGGCCGCGACGCGCTCGCCGATGCGGCCCGAGAAGGCGCTCGAGCCCTTGCGGTTGAAGTCGCCTTCAAGCCCGTGGCCGATGGCCTCGTGCAGCAGGATGCCGGGCCAGCCCGGGCCGAGCACGACGGTCATCTCGCCGGCCGGTGCCGGGCGCGAATCGAGATTGGTGAGGGCCGACTTGACCGCCTGGTCGACGTACTCGGCGATGTGCGCGTCGTCGAAGTAGGCCAGGCCGAAACGGCCGCCGCCGCCGCCGGAGCCGACCTCGCGGCGGCCGTTCTGCTCGGCGATCACGGTGACCGACAGGCGCACCAGCGGCCGGACGTCGGCCGCGAGGGTGCCGTCCGCGCGCGCCACCAGCACCACGTCGTATTCGCTCGCCAGGCCGGCCATGACCTGTGCCACCCGCGGGTCACGCGAGCGGGCCAGCTGCTCGACCTTCTCGAGCAGCTTGACCTTGGCCGTGCTGTCCAGGGTCGAGATCGGGTCGATGCCGTTGTAGAGCGAGCGGCTGCCGGCGATCTTGCGCGCCGGCGCCTTGACCCGCGCGGTCTTGCCGGCGGAGGAGATGCTGCGCACGGTGCGTGCGGCATCGAGCAGCGAGGCCTCGGAGATGTCGTCCGAATAGGCGAAGGCGGTTTTCTCGCCGCTGACCGCGCGCACCCCGACGCCCTGGTCGATGCTGAAGCTGCCGGTCTTGACGATGCCCTCTTCGAGGCTCCAGCCTTCGCTGCGCGTGTACTGGAAGTAGAGATCGGCGTCGTCCACCTTGTGCGCCTTGATCTCGGCGAGCGCACGCGACAGGTGCGATTCGTCGAGACCGAAGGGCGTGAGCAGGAGGTTCTGCGCCGTGGCGAGGCGCTCGATGGTGGGTTCGCGAGAAATCATCAAGGCATTCTAGGAGCGGAATGCCAGAAGGACGTCAGCTCTGGATCAATCGCTTGGCGCGGGATATGGACATCAGGATGCCCAGCCCCAGCCCCAGGGTGACCATCGCAGTGCCGCCATAGCTGATGAAGGGCAGCGGCACCCCCACCACCGGCAGGATGCCGCTCACCATGCCCATGTTCACGAAGGCGTAGGTGAAGAAGATCATGGTGACCGCGCCGGCCAGCAGACGGGAGAACAGGGTCGGCGCGTCGAGCGCGATCGCCAGGCCGCGGAAGATCAGGAAGATGAAGGCGGCGATCAGCGCCAGGTTGCCGGCCAGGCCGAATTCCTCGGAGTAGGCGGCGAAGATGAAGTCGGTGGTGCGCTCGGGGATGAACTCGAGGTGGGTCTGGGTGCCCTGCATGAAGCCCTTGCCGCCGACGCCGCCGGAGCCGATGGCGATCATGCCCTGGATGATGTGGAAGCCCTTGCCGAGCGGGTCCTTGGTCGGGTCGAGCAGCGTGCAGACGCGCTGCTTCTGGTAGTCGTGCAGGATCTTCCAGTCGAAACCGTTGGCGCACAGCTGGGACTCGAAGCCGACGATCAGCGCCACCACGACCAGGCCGATCACCACCGGCGGCAAGATCAGCTTCCACGACAGGCCGGCGAAGAAAATCACGGACAGCCCGGTGGCCAGCACCAGCAGCGCGGTGCCAAGGTCGGGCTGCTTCATGATCAGGCCGACCGGCACCGCCAGCAGCAAGGTGGCGACGATGAAGTCGAGCGGCCGCAGCTGCCCCTCACGGCGCTGGAACCACCAGGACAGCATCAGCGGCATCGCGATCTTGAGGATCTCGCTGGGCTGGATCACGACGCCGACATTGATCCAGCGCTGGGCGCCCTTCTTGGTGATGCCGAACAGCGCCACCGCCACCAGCAGCGCCACGCCCAGGGTGTAGATCGGCACTGCGGCCATCATGAGGCGCTGCGGCGGCACCTGGGCCACCACGAACATGATGAAGGCGGCCAGCAGCATGTTGCGGCCGTGGTCGACGAAGCGGGTGCCATGGTCGTAGCCGGACGAATACATGGTCAGCATGCCGGCACAGCCCAGCAGCAGCACGGCGAAGGCGAGGAAGCCGTCGAAGCCCTGGAACACGGGCAACACGCGCCGTGCGAGCGAAGGTTGATTGAAGACGGCCGACATGGGGTGGGGATTATCGCCGCCCGAGGCCCTCCGGATGGGCCCCAGGGCCAATTCCGGCCCCGGTTCCGGATAATCGCCGCATGCCGCCCACCACCCACCTGCTCTATCTCCACGGCTTCCGCTCCTCGCCCCGGTCGACCAAGGCCAGCCAGATGGCGCAGCGCGTGGCCAAACTGCACCCGAACCTGCATTGGTGGTGCCCCCAGCTGCCGCCCTCGCCGCGCGAGGCGGTCGCGCTCGTGATGCGGGGCATCGCCGGCTGGCCGCGCAGTTCGATGGCGGTGGTGGGCTCGTCGCTCGGCGGCTTCTACGCCACATATGTAACAGCCACCACCTATTGCCGGGCGGTGCTGCTGAACCCGGCGGTCGACCCGGCGCGCGACCTGGTGCGTCACATCGGCGACCAGACGCTCTGGCACGACCCGTCCGAGCATTTCCACTTCCGCCCCGAATACATCGCCGAGCTGCGTGCGCTCCAGGTCGGGCCGCTGGACCGGCCGGAGCAGGTCTTCGCGGTCATCGCCAAGGGCGACGAAGTGCTCGACTGGCGCGACATGTCGGACCGCTACCCGGGCAGCCGGATCAAGCTCCTCGAAGGCGGCGACCACGCGCTGTCGGACTTCGAGGCCCAGCACCTGGACGAGGTTCTGGCCTTCATCGACCCTGTCTGAGCGGCCTGCGCCGCTGCGCATGGGAGAATCCGCGCCATGTTTGTATTGTTCGAAGAAGCCGGCAAATACCTGGGCGGCCGCGTCCTGTCGGAGGCCGAAGCCTCGGCCCAGGTCGAGCTCGAGACCGGCAAGCGGGTCAAGGTCAAGAGCGCCAATATCGTGCTGCGCTTCGAGAAGCCGGCGCCGGCCGAGCTGATCGCCGAGGGCCGCGCGCTCGCCGCCACGGTCGACCTCGACCTCGCCTGGGAATTCGCGCCCGAGGGCGAATTCGGCTTCGACGAGCTGGCCACCGAGTATTTCCAGGCCCGTCCGACGCTGGTCCAGCAGGCCGCGGCACTGCTGGCGCTGTTCGACGCCCCGCACTACTTCCGCCGTGCCGGCAAGGGCCGCTTCAAGAAGGCGCCGGCCGAGATCATCCAGCAGGCGCTGGCCGCGATCGAGAAGAAGAAGCTGGTGCAGGCCCAGATCGCCGAATGGGCGGGCCAGCTGGCCGCGGGCGAATGCCCGGCGCCGGTGCGCGAGCAGCTGTTCAAGATCCTGTTCAAGCCGGACAAGAACGCGCCCGAATACAAGGCGGTCGTCGACGCCGCCCGCGCCACCCAGCGCCCGCCGCTCGAGCTGCTGAAACAGGCCGGCGCAATCGACTCGGCCTACCAGTTCCACTGGCGCCGCTTCCTGTTCGAGAACTTTCCGAAAGGCACCGGCTTCCCGGCGCTGCAGGCGCCGGCGATCGCCGACGAACTGCCGCTGGCGGCCGTGCAGGCCTTCTCGATCGACGATTCGCAGACCACCGAGATCGACGACGCCCTGTCGGTCCAGGGGCTCGGCAGCGGCACCGTGGTGGTCGGCATCCACATCGCGGCGCCCGGGCTGGCCCTGGTGCCGGGCAGCGCCATCGACCAGGTGGCGCGCGCGCGCATGTCGACGGTCTACATGCCGGGCCACAAGATCACGATGCTGCCCGACCACGTGGTCGAGGCCTACACGCTGCAGGAAGGGCGCGACTGCCCGGCCGTCTCGCTCTACGCCACTTTCGACGAAGAGACGCTGGCGCTCAAAGGCACCGAGACCCGGCTCGAACGGGTGCCGATCGTCGCCAACCTGCGCCATGACCAGCTCGACGCGGTGATCAACCAGGAGTGGCTGGAAGACGCCTCCGTCGGCGCCGCGGAAACGCCGGCGGCGCTGGCGCCGCTGCGCGCGCCGCTGTCCTTCCTGTTCCGCTTGGCGAAGCAGCTGAAGGCACAGCGCGAGGTGGCGCGCGGCAAGCCCGAGAACTTCAGCCGGCCCGACTACACCTTCCGCCTGCTCGGCAACGAGGGCGAGCCGACCGGCAGCGAGCAGGTGCAGATCGGCACCCGCCAGCGCGGCGCGCCGCTCGACCTGATCGTCTCCGAGGCGATGATCCTGGCCAACAGCAGCTGGGGCGGATGGCTCGGCGAGCTCGGCGTGCCCGGCCTCTACCGCAGCCAGGCCAGCCTGGCGCCCGGCATCAAGGTGCGGATGGGCACGCGGGCACTGCCGCACGCGGGCCTCGGCGTGAAGAGCTACGCCTGGAGCACCTCGCCGCTGCGCCGCTACACCGACCTCGTGAACCAGTGGCAGATCATCGCGGCGGCGCGCCACGGCAAGACCGCCGCGCTGGCGGCGCCGTTCAAGCCCAAGGACGCCGACCTGTTCTCGATCCTCTCGGGCTTCGATGCCGCCTACAGCACCTACAACGGCCACCAGGGCGGCATGGAACGCTTCTGGACCCTCAAGTACCTGCAGCAGGAAGGCATCACCGAGCTCGAGGCCACCCTCATCAAGGAACTGCCGAACGGCGCCCTGGCCCGGGCCGACCAGCTGCCGCTGGTGTTCGAGGTGACCGGCACGCAAGGCCTGCAGCGCGGCGCGCGGGTGCGCGTGCGGCTCGGCGAGATCGACGAGATCGCGCTCGACGTCCATGGCACGGTCATCGAACGGCTCGATGCCGCACCGGCCGACGCCGCCACGGACGACAGCGGCGAGGACGAGGAAGAAGTCGCCGGGCCGATCGCCATCGCGGTCGACCTCGCCGACAGCGAGGCCGCTCCGGAGAACGCACCGGTATGAACCTGCGCGACCTCAGCACGCTGCAGATCGCGCTCGGCCTGTCGGTCGCCGCGCATGCCGCCTTGCTGGCGGTCCGCTTCGTCGACCCGGAGTCCTTCAACCGGGTCTTCCAGGAGACGCCGCTCGAGGTGATCCTGGTCAACGCCCGGACCAACGAGCGGCCCGACAAGGCCCGCGCGATCGCCCAGGCCTCGCTGGCAGGCGGCGGCGACCTCGACCGCGGACGCGCCACCAGCCCGCTGCCGCCCTCCACCTTCACCGCCATCGGCGATTCGATGGAAGATGCCCAGCGCCAGGTCGAAGCCATGCAGCAGCAGCAGATGCTGCTGCTGGCCCAGATCAAGCAGCAGCTCGCCAGCATGCCGCTGCCCGATCCGCGCGCCAAGGGCAACCCCAGCGAGAGCGCGGCACGCGAAGAAAAACGGCGCCAGCTGGTCGAGCTGCTGGCCGAGATCGAGCGCCGCGTCAACGAAGAGAATGCGCGGCCCAAGAAGCGCTACATCAGCCCGGCCACGCGCGAGGCGGCCTACGCGGCCTATGTCGACGCGCTGCGCCGCAAGATCGAGGTGCGCGGCACCGAGAACTTCCCCGAATCGGCGGGCAAGAAGCTCTACGGCGAGCTGACGATGATGGTGACCGTCAACCACGACGGCACGATCCTCGCGACCGACATCGTCGAGGGCTCGGGCGACCGCACGCTCGACCGCCGCGCCCAGGCGATCGTTCGCAGCATCGGCAGCTTCGGCAAGTTCACCGATGCGATGCGGCGCCAGACCGACCAGATCGTGCTGCCGTCGCGCTTCAAGTTCACCCGCGACGAGACGCTGGAGACCCAGCTGTCGTCCAGACAATGAGCGACTGACGATGACCGACCTGTATTGCGTGATGGGCCACCCGGTCGAACACAGCCGCTCGCCCTGGATCCATGCCCGCTTCGCCGAGCTGACCGGACAGCAGCTGGAATACGGCCGGCGCCTCGCGCCGCTGGACGACTTCGCCGGCGCGGTGGCGGCGTTCCGCGCCCAGACCACGGGCACGGCGCGCGGCTGCAACGTGACGGTGCCGTTCAAGTTCGAGGCCGCGGCGCTGTCGCAGCACCTGACGCCGCGCGCGGCGCTGGCCCAGGCGGTCAACGTGCTGAGCTTCCGCGACGACGGCGTGCACGGCGACAACAGCGACGGCATCGGGCTGGTCAACGACATCCGGGTCCACGCGGGCGTCGCGCTGGCCGGCAGCGAGCTGCTGCTGCTGGGCGCAGGCGGCGGCAGCGCGGGCGTGCTGGGGCCGCTGCTCGAAGCCGGACCGCGCCGGGTCGTGGTGGCGAACCGCACCCTGTCCAAGGCGATCGCCCTGGTGCAGCGGCATGCGGCGCTGGCCTTGCAGCATGGGGTCACGCTCGAGGCGCAGGCGCTCGACAGCGTGCCGGGCCGCTTCGACGTGCTGGTGAACGCGACCGCGTCGAGCCTGTCCGGCGGCGAGGTGCCGGTGCCGGCCAGCGTGCTGAAGCCCGGAGCGCTCGCGGTCGACATGATGTATGGCGCCGCCGCAGCAGGCTTCATGGACTGGGCCCGCGTCCACGGCGCGGTGCCGCGCGACGGCCTCGGCATGCTGGTGGAGCAGGCCGCCGAGGCCTTCGAGATCTGGCGCGGCGTGCGGCCGCCGACCGCCCCGGTGCTGGCCGAGCTGCGCGCCCTCGTCGAGGCCAAGTGATCGCCGCCCTGCGCTGGCTCGGCTGCGTGCTGATCGCGGCCTTCGCGCTGCAGCTCTTCTTCATCCTCCGGATCGCCGCGATGGCGGTGATCGATCCGCAGTCGACGACCTTCCAGCGCTCCGAGGCCTGGCAGCTCGCCACCCAAGGGCGCAGCAACGGCGAGCGCGAATGGCGGCAGCAGTGGGTGCCCTACAGCCGGATCTCCGACAGCCTCAAGCGCGCCGTGATCGCCAGCGAGGACAGCGAGTTCATCTACCACCAGGGCGTGGAGTGGGAGGCCATCGAGCGGGCCCGGCAACGCAATGCCAAGGCCGAGGAGATCGCCGCCAGGCGCGCCGCCCAGATGCGCGCGCGCGGCAAGGAACCGCGCCCGGCGCCCTTGCGCGGCGGCTCGACCATCACGCAGCAGTTGGCCAAGAACCTGCTGCTGTCGAGCGAGCGCACGATGCTGCGCAAGGGCCAGGAACTGGTGCTGGCCACCGCGCTCGAGACCTTTCTGAGCAAGGAGCGGATCCTCGAGATCTACCTCAACAACGTCGAATGGGGCGAAGGCATCTTCGGTGCCGAGGCGGCGGCGCAGCACTATTTCAAGAAGCCCGCGGCACGCCTCGGCGTCAACGAGGCGGCCCGGCTGGCCGTGATGCTGCCGAGCCCCAAGTTCTTCGAGCGCCGGCAGGGGTCGGGCTATCTCGCGAGCCGCACGGCGACGATCGCCGCGCGCATGCCGGCGGCGGAATTGCCCTGAGGACGGCCCCGTATCATCGGGACCATGTTGCTTGCAAAGTTCACGGGGTGGGGATTGCTGGGCCTGATCCGGCTGCTCACCGGCGCCCAGGCGCGCTGGTGGGGCTGCCCGCCCAAGGCCGAGCAGCGCATCTACTTCGCCAACCACCAGAGCCATCTCGACCTCGTGATGATCTGGGCTGCCCTGCCCGAGGAACTGCGCGGCATCACGCGGCCGATCGCGGCGCGCGACTACTGGGCCAACACGCCCTTCAAGCGCTGGATCACGACCGAGGTGTTCCACGCGATCTATGTCGAGCGCGGCGGCGGCGCGCCGGTGGTGCCGCCGGCACCGCCCGAGCCACCGCCCGCGGTCCGTATCGAACCCTCGCTCGACGAGGCGCCCGCCGCATTCGCCGCGGCCGAGCCCGCCGGCGCGCAGTTCGAGATTCCGCTGTCGCAGCCGGCCCCCGAACCGGAGCCTTCGCCGCTCGCGCCGCCGGGCAGCGCCGAAGCGCTGGCGCCGCTGCAGCCGCTGATCGAAGCCCTGCAGGGCGGCTACTCGATCATCATCTTTCCCGAGGGCACGCGCGGCCACACGGGTGAACCGCAGAAATTCAAGTCGGGGCTGTTCACGCTGGCCCAGATGTTCCCCGAGGTCGTGCTGGTGCCGGCCTGGATCGACAACGTGCAGCGCGTGATGCCCAAGGGCGAGGTGGTGCCGGTGCCGATCCTGTGTTCGGTCACCTTCGGCGCGCCGATCAAGCTCGAAGAGGGCGAGGAACGCCGGCCCTTTCTCGACCGGGCGCGCGAGGCCGTGGTGGCGCTGCGGAACGTCTAGATGAACAACTACCTGCGCAGCCTTTCCCCGACGCACCAGGTCGCGGCCCTGTTCGTCATTGTCTTCGGCCTGCTGTTCATCGTCAGTACCGTCGCCTTCCTGCTGAGCTTCAGGGAGCGCCGCAACCCGGTCCACGACGAGATCTGGCAGCGCGAGCTGCGGCATTTCCGCGCGCTGCTGAGCACCACCTGGTTCATGGTGGTGGTGTTCTGGGTCGGCTGGGCCCTGGGCGAACGGGTGGCGACCCTGCTGTTCGCACTGATCGCCTTCCTGGCGCTGCGCGAGTTCATCACGCTCTCGCCGACCCGGCGCGGCGACCATCGCAGCCTGATCCTGGCTTTCTTCGTGGTGCTGCCGATCCAGTTCTGGCTGGTGGCGACCGCCCACTTCGACCTCTTCACGGTGTTCATTCCGGTCTACGTGTTCCTCGCCATTCCGGTCGTGAGCGCGCTGGCCGACGACCCGAGCCACTTCCTCGAGCGCAACGCCAAGCTGCAGTGGGGCATCATGGTCTGCGTCTACGGCATGAGCCACGTGCCGGCCCTGCTGCTTCTGTCCTTTCCGGGCTACGAGGGCAAGAGCGCCTTCCTGGTCTTTTTCCTGGTGATCGTGGTCCAGAGCTGCATGTTGGTGCAGCACCTGGTGTCGCGGCGCAAGGCGATGCCGGACGAGGGCGCGCCGGCACCCGAGCGCCTGCCGGGCCTGCTGGGCGCGATCCGGTACCGGCTGTTCATGCAGCCGCCCTTCGCCCCGAACGTCAGCCGCAGCTTCAACTGGACCAGCTGGGCGCTCGGCATGGCGATCGCGGGCGTGGTCGGCGGCCTGTTCTCGTTCATCACGCCGTTCAAGTTCGGCCAGGCCTTCGCGATGTCGCTGATCGCCTGCGTGGCCGGCTCGATGGGCCATCTCGTGATGAAGGCGCTCAAGCGCGATCGCGGCATTCCGAACTGGGGCCGGCGCGGCGTCGGCGTGACCGGTGCCAACGGCCTGCTCGACCGGGTCGATGCGCTGTGTTTCGCGGCGCCCGTTTTCTTCCACGCCGTGCGCTGGTACTTCCAGGTGTGACGCCCATGCGCATCCTCGGCATCGACCCCGGACTGCAGACCACCGGCTTCGGCGTGGTCGACGTCGACGGCCACGCGCTGCGCTATGTCGCCAGCGGCACCATCAGCACCCGCCACCTCGGCACCGGCGAGCTGCCGGCGCGGCTGAAGGTGCTGTTCGACGGCATCGGCGAACTGGCGGCGCGCTACCAGCCCGACGCGGCCGCGGTCGAGATCGTCTTCGTCAACGTCAATCCGCAGTCCACGCTGCTGCTGGGCCAGGCCCGCGGCGCCTGCCTCACGGCCCTGGTGACCCGCGATCTCGCGGTGTCGGAATACACGGCACTGCAGATGAAGCAGGCCGTGGCGGGCCACGGGCGGGCCGCCAAGGCGCAGGTCCAGGAGATGGTCAAGCGGCTGCTACATCTGCCGGGGCTGCCGGGCAGCGATGCGGCCGACGCACTCGGCATCGCGATCACGCATGCCCACGTGGGCGCGTCGCTGGCGCGGCTCGGGCAGGCGACCGTGCTGGGGCGCAGCACGAGTGGGCGTTATCGGGACGGCCGGACGCGCTGAGATCTAATCAGTTGAGGACAGAGCAAAAACTGCTGCGCAGTTTCTTGGTCTGTCCCGCAAGGTCTCACGAGGTCGAGGACAGAGCAAAAACTCCTGCGCAGTTTCTTGGTCTGTCCCGCAAGGTCTCACGAGGTCGAGGACAGAGCAAAAACTCCTGCGCAGTTTCTTGGTCTGTCCCGCAAGGTCTCAGAAAGCCCGCTCCGCGATCAGCACCGCAAAGAAGCCGAAGGCCGCCAGCAAGGTCCACTTGAGCACGATCCAGCCGAAGCGCCGGTACTTGAGCTGCCCGGTGCCGGCGTAGAACGCGAACGAGACGCCGGCCGCCAGCAACAGCAGCAGGATGGCCCAGCGGAACAGAAGCATCGGCGCCGCCGCGCTACCAGGCGCGCGCGACTTCGGCGAAGCCGGACGGGGCCCGCTTCTCGTCGTCGAAGGTCACGACCTCGTAGGCATCCGGATGGGCGAGCAGCTCGCGCAGCAGCTTGTTGTTGAGCGCATGGCCGGAGCGAAAGGCGCTGTAGGCGGCCAGCAGCGGCCGCCCGATGACGTACAGGTCGCCCATCGCGTCGAGGATCTTGTGCTTGACGAACTCGTCGTCGTAGCGCAGCCCGCCGGCATTGAGCACCTTGGTGTCGTCCATCACGATCGCGTTGTCGAGCCCGCCGCCGAGCGCCAGTCCCTTGGAGCGCATGTACTCGACTTCCTTGGTGAACCCGAAGGTGCGCGCGCGTGCGATGTCGCGGCTGTAGGAGCCGCTGCCGAGGTCGAACTCGACCCGCTGGCCGGTCGAGTTGACCACCCGGTGGTCGAAGTCGATCTCGAAACTGAGCTTGTAGCCGTGGTAAGGCTCGAGCCGCGCCCACTTGGCATCCGCGCCCTCGCCTTCGCGCACCTCGACCGGCTTGGTGACCCGGATGAAGCGCCGCGGCGCCGCCTGCGGCTGGATGCCCGCGCTCTGCAGCAGGAAGACGAAGGACGATGCCGAGCCGTCGAGGATCGGCACCTCGTCGGCCGTGATGTCGATCAGCAGGTTGTCGATGCCCAGGCCGGCGCAGGCCGACATCAGGTGCTCGACGGTCTGGACCTTGGCGCCGCCCGCCGAGACGGTCGACGCCAGCCGGGTGTCGGTCACCGACTCGGCCGTCATCGCGATCTCGACCGGCTCCGGCAAGTCGACCCGGCGGAACACGATGCCGTGGTCGACCGGTGCCGGCCGCAAGGTGAGCTCGACCCGCTGGCCGCTGTGCAGCCCCACGCCAACGGCGCGGGTGATCGACTTGAGGGTTCGTTGGGACAGCACGGAGGGCATTTTAGAGGCGCGCGCCGTCCGCTGCGCCGCACGCCTCGCTATGTCCCCGATAGCCGTCATATGGGCCTATGCGGATTGATTGATGGTTCGAAAAGCGTAGCGAGCGCTCCGAGGTTGCGCCGAGAAGCGGAGCCGTACCTGGGTACGGCGAGCATCGCAGGCGCAAAATCGGGGCGCGCAGTAGCTTTGCGAACCATCAATCGGCCTGGCGGCGCAGGAAGGCCGGGATCTCGAAGTCGTCCATGCCGCCCGACGACAGCGCATCGACCTTGGCCGCGGCCATGGTGCGGTTGGTGCGCCACACGCTGGGCACCGCCATGCCGTCGTAGTTCGGCTGGCTGGCGGCGTGGCCGGTGCCGGTGCCGAGGGTCGGCACGGTGAACGCGATGTTGTCGGTGCCGGTGCGGATCACTTCGAGCGTCGGTGCCTGGCGGCGTGCATCCTGGCGCGACAGGCCGGTGGCCACCACGGTGACGCGCATCTCGTCGCCGAGGGCGTCGTCGTAGGCGGCGCCGTAGATCACGTGCGCGTCCGGCGATGCGTAGGCGCGGATGGTGTTCATCGCGAGCTTCGATTCGCTCAGCTTGAGCGAAGACTTCGAGGCCGTCACCAGCACCAGCACGCCCTTGGCGCCCGACAGGTCGATGCCTTCGAGCAGCGGGCAGGCCACGGCCTGCTCGGCGGCGATGCGGGCGCGGTCCGGGCCGCTGGCCGCAGCCGTGCCCATCATCGCCTTGCCGGGCTCGCCCATCACGGTGCGCACGTCTTCGAAGTCGACGTTGACGCCGCCGTATTCGTTGATGATCTCCGAGATGCCGCCGACCGCGTTCTTCAGCACGTCGTTGGCATGGGCGAAGGCCTCGTCCTGCGTCACGTCCTCGCCGAGCACGTCGAGCAGCTTCTCGTTGAGCACCACGATCAGCGAGTCGACGTTGGCTTCGAGTTCGGCCAGGCCCTGGTCGGCATTGGTCATCCGGCGGCCGCCTTCCCAGTCGAAGGGCTTGGTCACCACGCCCACCGTGAGGATGCCCATCTCCTTGGCGATGCGCGCGATCACGGGCGCCGCACCGGTGCCCGTGCCGCCGCCCATGCCGGCCGTGATGAACAGCATGTGCGCGCCGGCGATCGATTCGCGGATGTCGTCGATCGCGGCCTCGGCGGCGTCGCGGCCCTTCTCGGGCTTGCTGCCGGCGCCCAGGCCGTTGGTACCGAGCTGGATCGTCTTGTGGGCGTTGCTGCGCGACAGCGCCTGGGCGTCGGTGTTGGCGCAGACGAACTGCACCCCTTGCACGCCGCGCTCCATCATGTGGGCGACCGCGTTGCCGCCGCCGCCGCCGACGCCGATCACCTTGATCTGGGTGCCCTGGTTGAACTCTTCGATCTCGATCATTTCGATAGCCATTTTTCTGACTCCTTGAATTTGCAGTTGCCGTTTATTGATGAATGAATTTGTTGTGGGTATGCAGTTGAGCGCGGTCAGGGCGGAGGTCCGGTTCGCCGCCATCGCTCGTTGAAATGCAGCGGGGGACTGCCCCGCGCCAGCCAGAGACGGTGGGGTGTCATGTCAGAAGTTCCCCACGATGAAGTCCTTGAAGCGCCCGAACGCGGTCTTGACCGAGCCGTTCTTCTGCGCCACCTTGAAGCCGCGCAGGCGCGCATAGCGGGCCTCCTCGAGCAGGCCCATGACGGTGGCGGCGCGCGGCTGCGCGACCATGTCCGACAGCGCGCTCGAGTACTTCGGAATGCCGCGCCGCACCGGCTTCAGGAAGATGTCCTCGCCGAGCTCG
This sequence comes from Variovorax sp. 10N432, assembly GCF_056394465.1. Lineage (NCBI taxonomy): Bacteria > Pseudomonadati > Pseudomonadota > Betaproteobacteria > Burkholderiales > Comamonadaceae > Variovorax > Variovorax sp. 10N432. Next base: position 56,928 of record NZ_JBFTHX010000011.1, on the reverse strand, counting down.
ACCATGCCCGGCATCACGGCGCTGCCGCCGGTCAGCACCACGCCCGAGGACAGCACTTCCTCGTAGCCCGACTCGCGCACCACCTGCTGCACCAGCGAGAAGATCTCCTCGATCCGCGGCTCGATCACGCCGGCCAGTGCCTGCTTGCTCAGCATCCGCGGGCCGCGGTCGCCCAGGCCCGGCACCTCGACCTGGGTGTCGGGGTCGGCCAGCAGCTGCTTGGCGTAGCCGTTCTCGACCTTGATGTCCTCGGCGTCCTTGGTCGGGGTGCGCAGCGCCATCGCGATGTCGCTGGTGATCAGGTCGCCGGCGATCGGGATCACGGCCGTGTGGCGGATCGCGCCGTTGGTGAAGATCGCGACGTCGGTGGTGCCGGCGCCGATGTCGACCAGCACCACGCCGAGTTCACGCTCGTCCTCGGTCAGCACCGCGAGGCTGGAGGCCAGCGGGTTCAGCATCAGCTGGTCGACCTCGAGGCCGCAGCGGCGCACGCACTTGATGATGTTCTCGGCCGCGCTCTGGGCACCGGTCACGATGTGCACCTTGGCCTCCAGCCGCATGCCGCTCATGCCGATCGGCTCCTTGACGTCCTGGCCGTCGATCACGAACTCCTGCGGCTCGACCAGCAGCAGGCGCTGGTCGCTCGAGATGTTGATCGCGCGTGCCGTTTCCACCACGCGGGCGACGTCGGCCGGCGTGACTTCCTTGTCCTTCACCGCCACCATGCCGCTCGAATTGATGCCGCGGATGTGGCTGCCGGTGATCCCCGTGTAGACCCGGCTGATCTTGCAGTCGGCCATCAGCTCGGCCTCCTTGAGGGCCTGCTGGATGCTCTGCACGGTGGCGTCGATGTTGACCACCACCCCGCGCTTGAGCCCGTTGCTCGGCGCGATGCCGAGCCCGGCCAGCTTGAGCTCGCCGTTGGGCAGCACCTCGGCGACCACCGCCATCACCTTGGCGGTGCCGATGTCGAGGCCGACAACGAGATCTTTGTACTCTTTGGACATGTGCTTCCTCTGTTCGCTCTCTCTACTTTTTCTTCGGGTCGGCAACGACCGTCGTCACGCCACGCAACCGCAGCGCATAGCCCTCGTTGTGTCGCAGGTCGGCGCCCTCGACCGCCGCCACCGTGCGCCCGTACTGGCTCGCCACCGGCGTCACGGTGCGCAGGAAGCGCTCTGTGCGGGCCACCACCTCATCGCCCTGCCCGCGTCCGAGTTCGAGCACGGCGCCGGTGTCGAGCTGCGCCCGCCAGCTGCCGCGACCGGTCAGCGTGAGCTCGTCGATCGCGAGGTCGTAGGGCTTGAACAGCGGCGCCAGGACCCGGTACATGCCCAGCACCTGGCCGGCCTGCTCGGGCGGGCCGTCCAGCCGCGGCAGGTTGTCGTCGACCTCGGCCACGTTGGCTTCGAACACCTCGCCGAAGCCGTTGATCAGCTTCGAGCCGGCCTCGTCGCCCCAGTGCGCCACCGGCACGTGCTCGGTCAGCGTGGCGCGCAGCTTGTTCGGGAACTCGCGCCGCACCACCGCCTTGCGCACCCACGGCACCGACTCGAAGGCGGCGCGCGCGCGCGCCAGGTCGACCGTGAAGAAGTTGCCCGCCAGCTGCGGCGCCACGTTGGCGCGCAAGGTGACCGCGTTGTTGTGCGTGACCTCGCCATCGACCTTGATGCCGGCCAGCGGGGAGAAGGGTTGGCGCAGCACCCACCAGCCGCCCGCCGCCAGCAGCATGAGCGCGAACAGCGCGAACACGAGGGTCGCGAGCACGTTCATGAGCTTGACGTCGAAGGGGACGGAGATGCTGTCGGCCATCAGTTCGCCTCGCTGCGGTTCGGCGTTCCGGAATCGAGCGTGGCCGTCGCCAGCACGCGCAGGCAGAGGTCCTCGTAGGCGATGCCGGCGGCCCGCGCCGACATCGGCACCAGCGAGTGGCTGGTCATGCCGGGCGAGGTGTTCATCTCGAGCAGGAAGGGCTTGCGGTCGCTGGCCCGGATCATCAGGTCGGCGCGCCCCCAGCCGCGGCAGCCGAGCTGGTGGTAGGCGGCCAGCGCGATGCGCCGGATCTCGTGCTCTTCGGCCTCGGGCAGGCCGCTCGGGCAGTGGTACTTGACGTCGTCGGTGAAGTACTTGTTCTGGTAGTCGTAGGCGCCCTCGGGCGCGGCGATGCGCACCACCGGCAGCGCCACGGCGTCGAGGCCGCTGCCCAGCAGGGCGCAGGTGACCTCTTCGCCCTCGATGAACTCCTCGCACAGCACGTCGGCGTCGTAGCGCACCGCCAGCGCCACCGCATCCTGCATCTGCGAGTAGCCCTCGACCTTGGTCACGCCGATCGAGGAACCCTCGCGCGGCGGCTTCACGATCAGCGGCAGGCCCAGCACGTCGGGCACCGCGTTGATCTGCTCGCGGCTCTGCTGGTCGAAGGCCAGGCGCACATAGCGCGGCGTCGGCAGGCCGTCTGCCTGCCAGATGCGCTTGGTCATGACCTTGTCCATGGCCACGCTCGACGCCATGACGCCGGAACCGGTATAGGGAATGCCGAGCAATTCGAGCGCGCCCTGCACTGTGCCGTCCTCGCCGTGGCGTCCGTGCAGCGCGACGAAGCAGCGGGCGAAGCCCTCGCGCCTGAGTTCGGCCAGATCGCGATCGGCCGGATCGAAGGGGTGGGCATCGACGCCGCGCGAACGCAGCGCCTCCAGCACGCCGGTGCCCGACATGATGGAGATCTCGCGCTCGGCCGAGCTGCCGCCGAACAGCACCGCCACCTTGCCCAGGGCCTGGGGTTCCACGACGCTCACAGCGCCCTCCCTTCGCGCGTGAAGCGCTCCGACTTCTGCGGCGCCAGGGCGCCGATCTCGACCACCTTGGCCGGCACGGCGCCGATCGATCCGGCGCCCATGCAGATCAGGACATCGCCATCGCGCGCGTTGTCCAGGATCGCCTGCGGCATTGCCGCGATCTCGTCGACGAACACCGGTTCGACCTTGCCCGCGACGCGCAGCGCACGCGCCAGCGAGCGGCCGTCGGCGGCCACGATCGGGGCCTCGCCGGCGGCGTAGACCTCGCCCAGCAGCACCGCGTCGGCCTGGCCGATGACCTTGACGAAATCCTCGAAGCAGTCCCGGGTGCGCGTGAAGCGGTGCGGCTGGAAGGCCAGCACCAGCCGCCGGCCCGGAAAGGCGCCGCGCGCCGCGGCGATGGTGGCCGCCATTTCGACCGGGTGGTGGCCGTAGTCGTCAATCAGCGTGAACTGACCCGGACGGCCGCCCGGCAGCGCCACTTCGCCATAGCGCTGGAAGCGCCGGCCCACGCCCTTGAAGTCGGCCAGGCCGCGCTGCACCGCTTCGTCGGGCACGCTGAGCTCGACCGCCACCGCGATCACCGCCAGCGCGTTGCGCACGTTGTGCTCGCCCGGCAGGTTCAGCACGATGTCGAGGTCGGGCAGCGTGACGCCGTTGCGGCGCTGGGCCGTGAAGTGCATCTGCGAACCCACCGCGCGCACGTTGACCGCGCGCACCTGGGCTTCCTCGCCGAAGCCGTAGCTGGTCACCGGGCAGGACACCTGGGTCACGACCTCGCGCACCGCCGGATCGTCGGTGCACAGGATCGCGACGCCATAGAAGGGCATGCGGTGCAGGAAGTCGACGAAGGCCTTCTTGAGCTTCGCGAAGTCGTGCCCGTAGGTCTCCATGTGGTCGGCGTCGATGTTCGTGACCACCGCCATCACCGGCAGCAGGTTCAGGAACGAGGCATCGGATTCATCGGCCTCGACCACGATGTAGTCGCCGCTGCCGAGCTGCGCATTGGCGCCGGCGCTGTTGAGCCGGCCGCCGATCACGAAGGTCGGATCGAAGCCGGCCGCGGCCAGCACGCTCGCCACCAGGCTGGTGGTGGTGGTCTTGCCGTGGGTGCCGGCGATCGCGATCCCCTGCTTGAGCCGCATCAGCTCGGCCAGCATCATGGCGCGCGGCACCACCGGGATGCGCTTCTCGCGCGCCGCCACCACCTCGGGGTTGTCGGCGTTGACCGCGGTCGATGTCACGACCGCGTCGGCGCCCGCGATGTGGGCCGCGTCATGGCCGACGAAGGTCGCGATGCCGAGGCTGGCCAGGCGCTTGAGGGTCGCGCTGTCGGCCAGGTCCGAGCCGGAGATCTTGTAGCCGAGGTTGAGCAGCACTTCGGCGATGCCGCTCATGCCCGAGCCGCCGACGCCGACGAAGTGGATGTGACGAATGGCGTGCTTCATTTGGCAAGCTCCTCGCAAGCGCGGACGACGTGGTCGACCGCTTCGGTTTTCTGCATCGACTTGGCCTTCACGGCGCGTTCGAGGAGCGCAGCGCGCCCGGTGTTCTTTAGCAATTCGGCCAGCAATTCGGGTGTCAGTTCGGTTTGTTGAACGAGCCAGCCACCGCCGGCGTCGACAAGGAAGCGGGCATTGGTGGTCTGGTGGTCGTCCACGGCGGAGGGAAATGGCACGAACAGCGCTGCTGCGCCGACGGCCGCGATTTCGGTGACGGTGCTGGCACCGGCACGGGCGACGACCAGGTCGGCGTCGGCATAGGCCTGCGCCGTGTCGTCGATGAAAGGAGTGAGTTGGCCGTCGACGCCGGCGGCGGCGTAGTTGGCCCGCAGTTCGTCGATCTGCTTGGCACCACTCTGGTGGGTGACCTGCGGCCGCTCGGCCGGGGCGATCAGGGCCAGCGCCTTCGGCACCACGGCGTTGAGCGCGCGGGCGCCGAGGCTGCCGCCGACCACCAGCAGCTTGAGCGGACCAGCGCGGCCGGCGAAGCGCGCAGCCGGCTCGCCCTGCTTCAGGAAGGCGGCGCGCAAGGGGTTGCCCACCCACTGCGCCTTCTTGATGACGTTCGGGAACGCCGTGAAGACGCGGTCGGCCACGCTCGCGAGCACCTTGTTGGCCAGGCCCGCGACCGAGTTCTGCTCGTGCAGCACCAGCGGCTTGCCGAGCAGCACGCTCATCATGCCGCCCGGGAAGGTGATGTAGCCGCCGAGGCCGACCACCACGTCGGGCTTGACGCGGCGCACCACGGCAATGCTCTGCAGGAAGGCGCGCAGCAGGCGCATGGGCAGCAAGGCCAGGGTCAGCGGTCCCTTGCCACGCACGCCGCCGAACTGCACCGGTTCGAAGGCGAAGCCGCGCGGCGGCACCAGCTTTTCTTCCATGCTGCCCGGCGCACCGAGCCAGTGGACACGCCAGCCGCGCTCGCGCAGGGCCTCGGCCACGGCCAGGCCCGGGAAGATGTGTCCTCCCGTGCCGCCCGCCATGACCAATGCCGTTCTGCTCATACGCGGCCTCCGCGCATGAGAACGCGGTTCTCGTAGTCGATCCGCAGCACCACGGCCAGCGCCACCACGTTCAACAGGATGGCCGACCCGCCGAAGCTCATCAGCGGCAGGGTCAGGCCCTTGGTCGGCAGCGCGCCGAGGTTCACCCCCATGTTGATGAAGGTCTGGAAGCCGATCCAGATGCCGATGCCCTGCGCCACCAGGCCCGAGAACACGCGGTCGAGCGCGATCGCCTGGCGGCCGATATGCATGATCCGGCGCGTGAGCCAGAGGAACAGCGCGATCGCCAGCAGCACGCCGACCAGGCCGAACTCCTCGCCGATCACGGCCATCAGGAAGTCGGTGTGGGCCTCGGGCAGCCAGTGCAGCTTCTCGACGCTGCCGCCGAGGCCGACGCCGAAGACTTCGCCGCGGCCGATCGCGATCAGCGAGTGCGACAGCTGGTAGCCCTTGCCGAGCGCGTGCTCCTCGCTCCAGGGGTCGAGGTAGGCGAAGATCCGCTCGCGCCGCCAGGGGCTGGTCGCCACGATGGTGCTGAAGGCCACCACGACCAGCGCCGCGATGACGAAGAACATCCGCGCATTGACGCCGCCCAGGAACAGGATGCCCATGGCAATCACCGCGATCACCATGAAGGCACCCATGTCGGGCTCGGCCATCACCAGCATGCCGACCACCACCACCGCGATGCCCATCGGCAGCACGGCGCGGAAGAAGCGCTCCTTGATCTCCATCTTGCGCACCATGTAGCTGGCCGCATAGAGCACCATCGCGAGCTTGGCCAGCTCCGAGGGCTGGAAGCGCATGAAGCCCAGCGGCAGCCAGCGGCGGGCGCCGTTGACATTGATGCCGACGTGCGGCACCAGCACCGCCACCAGCAGCAGCAGCGAGGCGACGAAGAGCCAGGGCGCGGCGCGCTCCCAGGTCTTCATCGGCACCTGGAAGGCCAGCAGGCCGGCGATCGCGGCGATCACCAGCGAGGCCGCGTGGCGCGTGAGGAAGAAGGTCGGCGTGTAGCCGGCGCGGGTGAAGCGCGGGCTGTCGGACAGCGCGATCGAGGCCGAATAGACCATCACCAGGCCCCAGGCCAGCAGCGCCACGGTGACCCAGACCAGGGCCTGGTCGAAGCCGAGCACGCGCACCGGGGCCGCCTTGGTCTGCGTCATGCCGGCGTTGCCGAGCCGCACCGGCAGGTGCATGGGCAGGGCATCGATGCCGCTCTTGGCACGGCTGAACCAGCCGCTGAAGCGGCCGGTCTTGTTGGACGTGGCGGCGCTCGCGCTGTTCATGACGCCTCCGACACGGGGTTCGACGGCAGATCGGCCAGCGCCTCGACGGCCTCGCAGAAGACCTGCGCACGGTGCGCGTAGTCGCGGAACATGTCGAAGCTGGCGCAGGCCGGCGACAGCAGCACGGCGTCGCCCGGGTGCGCGCGGCCGGCCGCCAGTGTCACGGCCTCGGCCAGCGAGGCGGCGCCCAGCAGCGGGATGCCGGTGGCCACGAGCGCGGCCTCGATCAACGGCGCGTCGCGGCCGATCAGGATCACGGCGCGGGCGTACTGCGCCACCGGCGCGGCCAGCGGCGTGAAGTCCTGGCCCTTGCCCTCGCCGCCGAGGATCACCACCAGCCGGCGCTCCTCGCCGAGGCCCACCAGCGCGGCGACGGTGGCGCCGACATTGGTGCCCTTGCTGTCGTCGAAGTACTCGACGTCGCCGACGATCGCCACCGGCTCGACCCGGTGCGGCTCGCCGCGGTATTCGCGCAGCCCGTAGAGCATCGGCGCCAGCTGGCAGCCCGCGGCGGTGGCCAGTGCCAGCGCCGCCAGCGCATTGAGCGCGTTGTGGCGGCCGCGGATGCGCAGCGCATCGGCCGGCATCAGGCGCTGGATGAAGATCTCTTCCTCCTCGACCGCGGCACCCCGCTTGCGTTTCTGGGTCTCGTCGGCTTCGAGCGCACGCACCAGCCAGGCCATGCCGTTGAGGCGCTCGATGCCGTAGTCCCCGGGCCGCAGCGGCATCGCCGCGCCGAAGGTGATGACGCTGCGCGCCACCTGGCCCCGCGCCAGCTTGACCGGCGCCGGCCGCATCGCCATGACGGCGGCATCCTCGCGGTTGAGCACCATCACACCCTTGCGGCCGAAGACGCGCGCCTTGGCCGCGGCGTAGGCGGCCATGTCGCCATGCCAGTCGAGGTGGTCCTGCGACAGGTTCAGCACGGTGGCGGCGGTCGGCTCGAAGTCCTGCACGCCGTCGAGCTGGAAGCTCGACAGCTCGAGCACCCAGACCTCGGGCAGGTCGTCGGCGTCGATCCGGGCCGACAGCGTGTCGAGCAGGGTCGGGCCGATGTTGCCGGCCACGGCGACGCTCTTGCCGGCGCGCTCGACCAATTGGCCGGTGAGCGCGGTCACGGTGGTCTTGCCGTTGGTGCCGGTGATGGCCAGCACCGCGGGCGTGTAGCCCTTGGGCGCCGGCGGCACGACCACCGGCTCGGCCAGCGGGGTGAACGAATCGTCGTCATCGTCGGGCAGCGCGGCGGCGGGTTCAGGTGCTTCGGCCGCCTCGGCGGCATCGGCGGTATCGGCGGTATCGGGCTCGACGGCGTCGGGCGCGGGCTCCGCGTGCGCGGCCGGCTCCGGCGCCACGACCGCTTCGACCGCCTGCGCCTCTTCCACGATCCGCAGGTCCGCCAAGGCGCGCGCGAACAGGTCCAGTTCGCCCCCCACCGGCAGGCCCATCGCCCGGGCCGCATCGATCACCGGCGCCACCGACGCCGGCGACAGCCCCGGCGAGCGGTACACCGCGCGCACCGGCGTGCCTTCGACCAGCGCGGCCGTCAGCGGTCCGCCGACGAACACGGCGCCGGGCAGCTCGGCGCGCAGGGCCGCCAGCTGCGGCGGCGCCTCGCGGGTGTCGGCGACCGTGAGCACGGCGCCGTGGCGCGCGCACCAGCGCGCCATCGCCAGCCCGGACGCACCGAGGCCGAGGACGAGGACGTGGAGGTCTTTCAGATGCCGCATGGTGTCAACGCAGCTTCAGGCTGGACAGGCCGACCAGGCACAGCAGCATCGTGATGATCCAGAAACGGACCACGACCTGGGTCTCGCGCCAGCCGCTCTTCTCGAAATGGTGGTGCAGCGGCGCCATCTTGAGCACGCGCCGGCCTTCGCCGAAGCGCTTCTTGGTGTACTTGAAGTACGTGACCTGGGCCATCACCGAGATCGCCTCGACCACGAAGATGCCGCCCATCACGAAGAACACGATCTCCTGGCGGACGATCACGGCGATGGTGCCGAGCGCGCCACCGAGCGCGAGCGCGCCGACGTCGCCCATGAAGACCTGCGCCGGATGGGTGTTGAACCACAGGAAGGCCAGGCCGGCGCCGGCCATGGCCGAGCAGAAGACCAGCAGCTCGCCGGAGCCCGGGATGTGCGGGAACAGCAGGTAGCGCGAATAGACCGCGCTGCCCGTGACATAGGCGAACACGCCGAGCGCCGAGCCGACCATGACGACCGGCATGATCGCCAGCCCGTCGAGGCCGTCGGTGAGGTTCACGGCGTTGCTGGCGCCGACGATCACCAGGTAGGTCAGGATCACGAAGCCGATGCCGCCGAGCGGATAGCTGACTTCCTTGAAGAAGGGCACCAGCAGGTTGATCTTGGGCGGGAAGTCGAGGTCGAAACCCGAGCGCACCCAGGCGTAGAACAGTTCGAGCACGCGCCAGTTGGAGCTCTCGGAGATGCTGAACAGCAGGTAGAAGCCGGCCACCAGCCCGACCACCGACTGCCAGAAGTACTTCTCGCGCGAACGCATGCCCTCGGGGTCCTTGCGCACCACCTTGCGCCAGTCGTCGACCCAGCCGATGGCGCCGAAGCCCAGCGTGACCCACAGCACGATCCAGACGAAGCGGTTCGAGAGGTCGAACCACAGCAAGGTCGAGAACGCGATCGAGAACAGCACCAGCACGCCGCCCATGGTCGGCGTGCCGCTCTTGGTCAGGTGCGTCTCCATGCCGTAGCTGCGCACCTGCTGGCCGATCTTGAGCGCCGTCAGGCGCCGGATCACGAAGGGACCGGCGGCCAGGCCGAGCAGCAGCGCGGTGAGCGAGGCCATCAGGGCGCGGAAGGTCAGGTACTGGAAGACCCGCAGGAAACCGAAATCCGGCGACAGGCTTTGCAGCCACAGGGCGAGGCTCAGCAGCATGGGCGGAACCTCGGCGCGAAATGGGGCATGGGTGAACGGGCCTCGATGCGCGACTCATGCGGCATGACCGGCCTCCTTGTCTTGTTGTTGTCGTGATTCGGCCCAGCCCGCGGCGGCCTGGACCACGCGCTCCATCTGCATGAAGCGCGAGCCCTTGACCAGCACGCTGCCGGCCAGCGGCAGCTGCGCCAGCACGGCGGCGTTGAGCGAATCAATGTCGTCGAAATGGCGGCCCGCGGCCGGGTCCTGGAAGGCGGCGATGCTGTGCGCCGATTCGCGGCCGAGCGCGTACACCGCGTCGATGCCGCGCTCGCGCGCCCGCTGGCCGACCTCGGCATGGAACTGCGGGCCCTGGTCGCCAACCTCGCCCATGTCGCCGATCACCAGCAGGCGCGGGCCCGGCAGCGCGGCGAGCACGTCGATCGCGGCCAGCATCGAATCGGGATTGGCGTTGTAGGTGTCGTCGACCAGGGTGATCGTCCGGCCGCCGGCCAGCCGCAGCGCGATCGCCCTGGAACGGCCCTTGACCGGCTCGAAGGCGGACAGCCCTTCGGCGATGCGGTCGAGCGACACGCCGCTGGCAAGCGCGCAGGCGATCGCCGCCAGCGCATTGATGACGTTGTGGCGGCCGGCGATGCCGAGCCTGAAGCGCAGCTCGCCCAGCGGCGTGCGGGCCTCGACCCGCCAGGCGCCGTCGGCCCAGTCGGCGGACCCCAGCGCGATGTCGGCACCGGCCTGGTCGCCGAAGCTCAGGCAGCGCCGGGACGCCGCCCGATGGGCGATCTCGCTCCACAGCGGCGCGAATTCGTCCGCGTGCGGGAAGACGGCCGTGCCTTGCGGCGGCAGGGCCTCGAAGACCGCCCCGTTCTCGCGCGCCACCGCCTCGACCGTGGCCATGAACTCCTGGTGCTCGCGCTGGGCGTTGTTGACCAGGGCGATGGTCGGCCGCGCGATCCGCGCCAGCCGCGCGATCTCGCCCGGGTGGTTCATGCCCAGCTCGACCACCGAGCGCTGGTGGCGCGCGCGCAGGCGCAGCAGGGTCAGCGGCACGCCGATCTCGTTGTTGAAGTTGCCGGCCGTGGCCAGCGCGCCCTCGCCGCAGGCGGCGCGCAGGATCGACGCGATCATCTGCGTCACGGTGGTCTTGCCGTTGCTGCCGGTGACCGCGATCAGCGGCAGGTCGAACTGAGCGCGCCAGCCCGCCGCCAGGGCGCCCAGTGCCACCAGGCTGTCCGCCACTTCGAGACCCGCCAAGCCGGCCGCCTCGAGCCCGCCATGGGCGATCGCGGCCACGGCGCCGCGCGCCCGGGCATCGCCCAGGAACTGGTTGGCGTCGAAGCGTTCGCCCTTCAGCGCGACGAACAGGTCGCCGGCCGCGAGGCTGCGGGTGTCGGTGTGGACGCGCAGGATCGGCGTCGCCGGATCGCCGACCAGCCGGGCGCCCCGGATCCAGGCCAGGGCCTGGCCGAGCGTCATCATGGGGGTCGCTGCCTGCGCGTCGGTCATGCACCGCTCCTTGCCGTGAGCGCATCGAGCGCATGCGCCCGGTCCGAGAACGCAATGCGCTCGCCGGCGATTTCCTGCCAGGCCTCGTGGCCGCGGCCCGCCAGCAGCACCACATCTTCCGGGCGGGCCTGGGCCAGGGTCTCGGCGATCGCCCGGGCCCGGTCGGGCTCGACCTGGGCCGCTTCGGGGCGCGCCAGCCCCAGCAGGATCTGGCTGATGATGGCCGACGGCTTCTCGCTGCGCGGGTTGTCGCTGGTGACGACCACGCGGTCGGCCTGCGTCTCGGCCACGGCGGCCATCATCGGCCGCTTGGCGCTGTCGCGGTCGCCGCCGCAGCCGAACAGGCACCACAGCGCACCGCCGCGCTGGCGCGCCAGCGGCCGCAGGCCGGCCAGCGCCTTGTCGAGCGCATCGGGCGTGTGGGCATAGTCGACCACCGCCAGCGGCCGGCCGGGCAGGCTCAGGCGCTCCATGCGGCCCGGCACGCTGTCGAGCCCGGTGCAGGCCCGCACCGCCGCGTCGAGCGGCAGGCCGAGCGCCCGCAAGGCGCCGATCACGCCGAGCAGGTTGGCGACGTTGTACTGGCCGATCAGCGAGGTGGCCAGGCGCTGCGCCGGCGCACCGTCCTCGACCACCGTGAAGGTCAGGCCCTGGGCGTCGTAGCCGACGTCCTGCGCCATCAGCCGGGCCGGAGCGCCCGCGGCCGAGACGGTCCAGACATCGAGCGCGCCGACACCCTGCTCGAGCAGGCCGGCCACCAGCGAAGCGCCGTGCAGGTCGTCGATGTTGACCACCGCGGCGCGCAGGCCGGGCCAGCGGAACAGCTCGGCCTTGGCCTGCCAGTAGGCCTCCATGCTGCCGTGGTAGTCCAGGTGGTCCTGGGTGAAATTGGTGAACACCGCCACCGCGACCCGGCTGCCGTCGAGCCGGCGCTCGGCGATGCCGATCGACGAGGCCTCGATCGCGCAGGCGCCGAAGCCGCGCTCGACGAAGCCGCGCAGCTCGCGCTGCAGCATGACGGGGTCGGGCGTCGTGAGCCCGGTGTAGGTCAGATCGGGCGGCACGCCGATGCCCAGCGTGCCGACCACGGCGCAGGACGAGCCCACCGCATCGGCGGCCTTGGACGACAGCGCCTGCGCCAGCCACCAGGCGGTCGAGGTCTTGCCGTTGGTGCCAGTGACGGCGATCAGGTCCAGGCTGGCCGAGGGGGTGTCGTAGTAGGCGGCCGCGATCGGGCCGGTCGCGGCCTTGAGGCCGGCGTAGGTGGCGATCGCCTCGCCCTCGAAGCCGAAGGCCGCGCTGCCCTCGTGCTCGACCAGGCAGGCCGAGGCGCCCTGGGCCAGCGCAGCGGCGACGAAGCGCCGGCCGTCGGTCGCCGCGCCGGGCCAGGCGATGAAGCCATCGCCGGCGCCGACCGCGCGGCTGTCGGCGTGCAGCGCGCCGCGCACGCGCGAACGCAGCCAGCGGGCGGCTTCGGCGGGGTTGTGCAGCGTCGTCACGCCCATCAGAAGCTCTCTTCCACACCCTTGGTCACGACCAGGGGTTTGACTGCGAGATCGGGCGCCACGTTCATCATGCGCAGGGTCTGCTGCACGACTTCGCTGAACACCGGCGCCGCCACCAGGCCGCCGAAGTACTGGCCGGCGCTCGGCTCGTCGATCATCACCGCGACGATGATGCGCGGCTTCTCGATCGGCGCCATGCCGGTGAACCAGGCGCGGTACTTGTTGCTGGCATAGCCCTTGCCGACCTGCTTGTGCGCGGTGCCGGACTTGCCGCCGACCGAGTAGCCGACGGTCTGCGCCAGCGGCCCGGTGCCGCCCGGGCCGGCCGCCATCTGCAGCATCTTGCGCACCGCCAGCGCGTTCTGGGCCGAGAACACCTTGACGCCGACCGCCGGCTCGCTGCTCTTGAGGATGGTCGCCGGAATGATGTCGCCGTCGTGCGCGAACGCGGTGTACGAGTGCGCCATCTGGAACAGCGACGCCGACAGGCCATAGCCGTAGGCCATGGTGGCCTGCTCGACCGGCTTCCACGACTTCCAGGGCCGCAGGCGGCCGGTGACGGCGCCCGGGAACTGGATCTGCGGCTTCTGGCCGTAGCCGAGCGCGGTGTAGGTGTCCCACATCTCGCGCGGCGTCATCCGCTGGGCGATCTTCAGCGCCCCGATGTTGCTCGACTTCTGGATCACGCCCTCGACCGTGAGCGCGCCGTAGTTGTGGGTGTCGCTGATCGTGAAGCCGCCGATGCTCATGCGGCCGGGCGCTGTCGGGATCACGGTCTGCGGTGTGACGCGGCCCGCCTCCAGCGCCATGCCGACGGTCACCGGCTTCATGGTCGAGCCGGGCTCGAAGACGTCGGTCAGGGCCCGGTTGCGCAGCTGTTCACCGGTCAGGTTCTGCCGCTTGTCGGGCACATAGCTCGGGTAGTTGGCCAGCGCCAGCACCTCGCCGGTGATGGCATCGAGAACCACCACGCTGCCGGCCTTGGCCTTGTGCATCGTCACGGCGTCGCGCAGCTTCTGATAGGCGAAGAACTGGACCTTGCTGTCGACACTGAGCTGGATGTCCTTGCCGTCCACCGGCGGCACCTGCTCGCCGACCCCCTCGACCACTCGGCCCAGGCGGTCCTTGATGACGCGCCGCGAGCCGGCCTTGCCGCCCAGGTCCTTGTTGAAGGCGAGTTCGATGCCTTCCTGGCCGTTGTCCTCGACATTGGTGAAGCCGACCACGTGCGCCGCCGCCTCACCCTCGGGGTACTGACGCTTGTATTCCTTGCGCTGGTAGATGCCCTTGATGTTGAGCGCGGCGATCTGCTTGGCGATCGGTTCGTCGACCTGGCGCTTGACCCAGACGAAGGTCTTGTCCTCGTCCTCGAGCTTCTTGTCGAACTCCTTCTGCGGCATCTCGAGCAGCTTGGCCACCTGCCTGAGCTTGGCCTTGACCTCCGGGTCGTCGCGTTCGATGTCCTCGGGGATCGCCCAGATGCTCGGCGCCACCACGCTGGAGGCCAGCAGCAGGCCGTTGCGGTCGAGGATCCGGCCGCGGTTGGCCGGCAGCTCCAGCGTGCGGGTGAAGCGGACTTCGCCCTGGCGCTGGAAGAAGGCGTTGTCGAGCACCTGCACGTAGGCGGCGCGGGCGGCCAGCAGCGCGAAGCCGCCGGCGATCGCGGCGACGATGAACTTGCTGCGCCAGACCGGCGTCTTGCTCGCCAGCAGCGGGCTGGTGGTGTATTGGACGCTCCGGCGCGGCATCAGTGGGCTCCCTTCGACGGCGCGGCACGGCCGGGCGGCGTGGCGGGCGCAGGCGCCACCACGGCCGGGATCACGGTGCCGTCGGCGCGCACGTACTGCGTGATGGCCGGCGAGGTGGTGCGCATCTTGAGCTGCTCCTTGGCCAGTTTCTCGACCCGCAGCGGCGTCGCCTGCGCCCGTTTCTCGACCTGCAGCCGGTCGCGGTCGAGCTCGAGCCTGCGGGCCTCGAGTTCGATCCGATGCAGCTCGGTGAAGAGCTGGCGCGACAGGTACTGCGTGTGGACGAGGTACATCGCCGAGCCCAGCACGGCGATCAGCAGCAGCAGGTTGAGGCGCGCCATGTCAGAGGCCCTCGCCGGTGCGCTCGGCCACGCGCAGGATCGCGCTGCGCGAGCGCGGGTTGCCCTCGACCTCGGCCTTCGAGGGCTTGACGCGCGCCAGGGCCTTGAGCTTCATCGCCTTCGGCACCGCGAAGGGCGCGCGGCGGTCGTAGACCTCCTTCGAATGCTGGGCGATGAACTGCTTCACGATCCGGTCTTCCAGCGAATGGAAGCTGATCACGGCCAGGCGCCCCCCGGGCTGCAGCACGGCCAGGCTCGCCTCTAGCGCCTGTTGCAGCTCTTCAAGCTCGGCATTGATGAAAATCCGAAGAGCCTGAAATGTGCGCGTTGCAGGGTTCTGGCCCGGCTCGCGGGTTTTGACCGCGCCAGCCACGAGCTCGGCCAGCTCGGCGGTGGTTGAAACTGGGCCCCGTTCTTGTCGGCGAGCAACAATCGCCTTTGCAATCTGAACAGCAAACCGTTCTTCGCCATAGTCACGAATCACCTCCGCAATCTGTTGCTGCTCGGCTGTCGCCAGCCATTCGGAAACGCTCTCGCCGCGCGTGGTGTCCATGCGCATGTCGAGCGGTCCGTCGAAACGAAAAGAAAAACCCCGTGCGGGGTTGTCGATCTGGGGAGAGCTGACACCGAGGTCCATCAGCAGGCCTGCCACACTGGACCGCGGCAGTTCCCCCAGGTCCCTGAAGCCCTGGTGGCGGATGGAAAAACGCGCATCCTCGATGCGCGCTGCTTCGGCCACCGCTTCCGCGTCCTTGTCGAACGCGATCAGCCGGCCCGCGGGCCCCAGCCTCGCAAGGATCGCGCGGGCATGCCCCCCGCGTCCGAAGGTCGCGTCCACGTAGGTGCCCGCGGCCTCCGAGGCATCGGGGAAAAGTGCATCCACCGCTTCCTTCAACAAGACGGTGGTGTGGGTCCACGGCTGTTCCACTGCGCGCCTCAGAACGAGAAGTCCTGGAATACGTCCGGCATCTGGCCCTGGGTGGCCTCGGCCTCCTTGGCATCGTAGGTCGCCTTGTCCCAGAGTTCGAAGTGGTTGCCCATGCCGAGCAGCAGGGCATCGCGCGTGATGCCGGCGGCGGCGCGCAGTTCGGGCGAGACCAGCACGCGACCGGTGCCGTCCATCTCGACGTCCATCGCGTTGCCGAGGAAGACCCGCTTCCACCACTGCGCCGACATCGGCAGCGCGGCGATGCGCTCGCGGAACTTCTCCCACTCGGGACGCGGGAACAGCATCAGGCAGCCGTGCGGATGCTTGGTGAACGTGAGCTGGCCGCCGGCGGTCGCGCTCAGGACGTCACGATGCCGGGTCGGCACGGAGAGCCGCCCCTTGGCATCCAGACTGAGCGATGAAGCGCCTTGAAACACGACCACGAGACCCCGGTGGTGGGAATTGTCGCGAGGCCCGAATCAGGCCTTGCTCGACACTTTTTCCCACTTAACTGCACTTTTTTCCACTGTAGCAGGAAACGCCTACTCCGCAACCGGGGCTCGCGGGTATTTTTTGTAATGGAATCAACGACTTAGCGGTGTTTTTGCACGCGCAAAAACACCGAATTCCGTTGCAAATGAAGCACTTAGCTCACGCAATGAAAGTAATGCATGAGCCGCGTCCTACGCCAGGCGATTCAGAGGATGAATCGAGAAAGGTCTTCGTCGTGACTTAGTGCCTGGAGGCGTTCGTCGACATAGGCGGCGTCGATGCGCACCGCCTGGCCATCGAGCTTCGCGGCATCGAAGCTGACTTCGTCGAGCAGCCGCTCCATGACGGTCGACAGCCGCCGCGCGCCGATGTTCTCGGTCCGCTCGTTGACATCGAAGGCGATGCTCGCGAGCCGCGTGATGCCCTCGGGCGTGAATTCGAGCGTGACGCCCTCGGTCGCCAGCAAGGCCTGGTACTGCTTCACCAGCGAAGCCTGGGTCTGGGTCAGGATACTCTCGAAATCGGCCACCGACAAAGACTGCAGCTCGACCCGGATCGGGAAGCGGCCCTGCAGCTCGGGAATCAGGTCGCTCGGCTTGCTGAGGTGGAAGGCGCCACTGGCGATGAACAGGATGTGGTCGGTGCGCACCACGCCGTACTTGGTGCTCACCGCCGTGCCCTCGACCAGCGGCAGCAGGTCGCGCTGCACGCCCTGGCGAGAAACGTCGGCGCCCTGCGCCTCGCTGCGGGTCGCGACCTTGTCGATCTCGTCGATGAAGACGATGCCGTTCTGCTCGGCGTTGTGGATCGCCTGGCTGCGGATCTCGTCCTCGTTGACCAGCTTGGCGGCCTCTTCGTCGATCAGGAGCCGCATCGCCTCGGCGATCTTGAGCTTGCGGGTCTTGCGCTTGGCCTGCCCCAGCTGGCCGAACATGCCGCGCAGCTGCTCGGTCATTTCCTCCATGCCGGCCGGTCCCATGATCTCGAGCGGCTGGCGGGTCTCGGCCAAGTCGATCTCGATCTCCTTGTCGTCGAGCGCATGCTCGCGCAGCTTCTTGCGAAAGGCCTGGCGGGTCGGGCTGGCGCCATCGCCGGCAGCGCCGTCGGGCAGCCGTGCCGGCGGCAGCAGCACGTCGAGGATGCGCTCCTCGGCCGCATCCTCGGCCCGCATGCGGACCTTGGCGCTCTCGGCTTCGCGGGTCTGCTTGATCGCGATCTCGGCCAGGTCGCGGATGATCGAATCGACGTCCTTGCCGACATAGCCGACCTCGGTGAACTTGGTGGCTTCCACCTTGATGAAGGGCGCATCGGCCAGCCGCGCCAGCCGGCGCGCGATCTCGGTCTTGCCGACCCCAGTCGGGCCGATCATGAGGATGTTCTTGGGCGTGATCTCGGCGCGCAGCTTCTCCTCGACCTGCTGGCGGCGCCAGCGGTTGCGCAGCGCGATCGCGACCGCGCGCTTGGCCTGGGGCTGCCCGACGATGTGGTGGTCGAGCTCGGAGACGATTTCCTGGGGGGTCATGGACATGGAGGGGCTCGCGATTCTCAGAGGGTCTCGACCGTGTGGTGCATGTTCGTGTAAATGCAGAGTTCGCCGGCGATCTCCAGCGATTTCTTCACGATCTGCTCGGCGGGCAGCTCGGAGTTGTCGAGCAGCGCCTTGGCCGCGGCTTGTGCGTAGGCACCGCCGGAACCGATCGCGATGATGCCGTTCTCGGGCTCCAGCACGTCGCCGTTGCCGGTGATGATCAGCGAGCTGGTGGCGTCGGCCACGGCCAGCATGGCCTCGAGACGGCGCAGCACGCGGTCGGTGCGCCAGTCCTTGGTCAGCTCGATGGCCGCGCGCGCCAGGTGGCCCTGGTGCTTCTCGAGCTTGGCCTCGAAGCGCTCGAACAGGGTGAAGGCATCGGCGGTGGCGCCGGCGAAACCGGCCAGCACCTTGCCGTGGTAGAGCCGGCGCACCTTGCGCGCGGTGCCCTTGATGACGATGTTGCCCAGCGTGACCTGGCCGTCGCCGCCGATGGCGACCTGGTCGGCGGCCCCTGCAACCTTGCGGCGGACGCTGACGATGGTGGTTCCATGAAATTGTTCCATCGAAGCAACTTCAGGGCGAAGGGCCCGATCTCAACCCCCGGCCGGCGCCGACTTCAGTCTTTTCTGAGGGCGACCGAGGCGTGGTCGGCGATGCCGATGACGTCGAAAAAGGCCGCCGCCAGGCGGTGGACGTCGGTGAACTGCACGCTGCGGCCGCTGCCGTGGTGGTCGGTGACCCAGTTGAGCAGGGTCCCGGCGGCGGCGAAATCGATCCGCACCAGGGCCGCACAGGACACCACCGGCGACGCCGCGTCGCCCAGGTCGGCGTCGAGCCGCTGCCAGGTCGAGAGCGACTCGCCGATCAGGTCGCCGACCAGCTGGCTGTGGCCCGGCTCCGGCGCGGCGGGCTTGTGCGGTTCGTCGGCGCCGAAGGAGAAAGCCCTCGCGGGAGCGTCTGCCGCCGGCGCGGCGTCCAGCGACGCGAAGTCGCCCTTGGGATCTTCCCAGGGCGGCGGCGACACTTCGTAGGTGATGCAGTAGTTGAGCGCCAGCAGCTCGAATTCGTCGCCGCGGTGCATCACCCGCAAGGCCGCCATGTGGAGTTGCCACCACACGGCATCGACGCCGCGGTCGTTGGCCGGCGTGGCTTCGGCGAGCACCAGCAGCAGCCGGTCGGCGCCGCGGAAGCGCAGCTGCACGGTCGAGTCGGCCCAATGGGTGAACAAGGCCCGCAGCGGCCCGGCCGCATCGGGCTCGATGGCGTCGAGCGCGCTCCAGTCGAGCCGCCACGACGGGCCGGCGGCGCCCAGGGCACGGGTCAGGCCGATCAGGCCCTCGCGCGCGAGCCGCGGCGGGCTGGCCCAGTCGGCATCGCTCGCCGGCGCCGGCACCGGCTGGCCCGGTGTCGCGGCGCGGGCCGAGTTGGCCAGGGCACGGAACGAGATCCACTCGGGCGCGGCCTGCTTCATCCGCTGGGCATAGCGGGTGCTGGCGGCCTCGAATTTCTCGGCGTCGCCGGTGGCGCGGTAAAGATCGAGCAGGGTGCGCCAGGTGTCGTCGTGCGAGCCGGTCGGGCTGTCGGGCGCCAGCGCCTGCAACAGGATCGCCTCGGCGCCGGCATCGTCGCCGTGGGCATAGCGGATCGCGGCTTCCTCGATGCTGCCGTCATGGGCGGGCAACTGGACCTGGAGCCCCTGGACCCCGCCCTGCGGCACGCCCGGCACCGTGTCGGCATAGGCGCGCGCATGCTGTTCGGCCATGTGCGGCGCGCCATCGGCCGGCGCACCTTCGGCGGCCGGGGCCGCGGCGCGGGGGTCGCGCCCCTTCCACCACTGCTGGGACATCTGCTCTTCGATCTCGTCGATCTTCTTGAGCGTGAGCGCCCGGCCATCGGATTTGTCGTTGGTGCTGCTGACGTTGAACGACGACGGCGTGGCCGCCGGGTCGCGCCCGCCGGCCGCCTCGCGCTGGCGCAGCTTGCGCAGCATGTCGAACTCGCGGCGGCGCACGAAGTCGTTGCGCTGCCGCCGCTCGATCATTTCCTTGAGCATTTCACGGCTGTAGCCGTTTTCGAGCGTCGACGACTCGTCGGCGTCGAGCTCGGACCAATCCTTGAGGGGATTGCGAACGAACTTCGCCACCTTCGACAGCAAGCGACCGGTTTCTTCCTTGGCCATGCGCAGCGTCTCCGTCCGGCTCCCTGGGTGATCAGTCGCCGAACATCTTCTGCTTCAGTTCGCGCCGCTGCTGTGCCTCGAGCGACAGCGTGGCGGTCGGACGGGCCAGCAGGCGGCCGACACCGATCGGCTCGCCGGTCTCGTCGCAGTAGCCGTAGTCGCCGGCGTCGATGCGCTGGATCGACTGCTCGATCTTCTTGAGCAGCTTGCGCTCGCGGTCGCGGGTGCGCAGTTCGAGGGCGTGCTCTTCCTCGATCGTGGCGCGGTCGGCCGGATCGGGCACGACCACCGTGTCCTCGCGCAGGTGCTCGGTCGTCTCGCCGGCGTTCTCGAGGATGCCGCGCTTGAGTTCCTGCAGCTTCAGGCGGAAGAACGCCATCTGCTTCTCGTTCATGTACTCGGTGTCGGGCATCGCGATGACTTCGGCATCGCTGAGCTCCTCGGCCGACTTGGTCTTCCAGTTGTTGACCAGTTTCGGATCTTTCTTGACCGCGATCGGCGGCGGCGGCACCAGCGCGTTCGAGCTGATCTGCACGAAGCTGGACTTGGCCGCGGTGGACGCCACCGATTGCGGCATGGAGGGGACCGTCAGCTGTGACAGCCGCGACACACGGCCGCCGCGTGCGGGAGCGGGGGCGGCAGTCGTTGCGGGTGTCGCCGGGGCGGAAGAGGATGAGGCGGCAGCCGTTTTTTTCATGGGACTCGATGGTGCAGGTGGCACGGCGTGGGCGCCGGCCGGTTTGGATGAGGGGGCGCCCGCGGCGGCCGCCGGCGCCTTGCTCTTGGCGGCGGGCTTGGGCGGCTCGGCAGCGGGCTTGGCGGAAACCTTCTTCGCCGCCGGTACCGCCTGCTTGGCAACCACCGTCTTCTTGACGGCCGGCTTCGACGCGGGCTTGGCTGTTGCGGCGGGTTTCTTCACGGTGACTGGCTCCTTCGATGGACTCGGACGCGCATTCAGATCATGGGGGCTCGCCGATGGCGAACCCCGGGGTTATACCCCCGAATCCAGCCCCGATACGCGCCCGACCCTATGCCGGAAGTCACACTTCGCCCCAGAAGGACGTGTCTGGCTCCCGTAACAGGCGCGCGATTGTATAGAGAGAACCGTCCCCAGGGCGGTCAAATCAGACCAGACACTGGTCGAGGCCCTGTTCGAGGATCTCGCGCGGCAGGTCGATGCCGATGAACACCATGCGGCTGGTGCGCTTTTCGTCGGCGCCCCAGGCCGGCCCGAGGTCGCTGCCCATGAGCTGGTGCACGCCCTGGAAGATCACCTTGCGCTCGGTGCCCTGCATGTGCAGCACGCCCTTGTAGCGCAGCATCCGCGGACCGTAGATGTTGACGATCGCGCCCAGGAAGTCTTCCAGCCGGGCCGGATCGAAGGCCCGGTCGGAGCGGTACACAAAGCTCTTGACATCGTCGTCGTGATGGTGGTGGTGGCCATGGCCTTCGTGCGCATGCGAGGGATGGTCGCAATGCTCGCCGTGAGCGTGGTCATGGTCGTGGTCGTGCGCCTCTTCTTCCTTGAGGAAGTCCGGGTCGATGTCCAGCTTGGCGTTGAGGTTGAAGCCGCGCAGGTCGAACACGTCCTTGATCGGCACCTCGCCGAAATGCACCTTCTGCTGCGGCGCGCGCGGGTTCATGTGCTTGAGGCGGTGGATCAGCGCCTCGGTCTCTTCCTCGGCGACCAGGTCGCTCTTGCTGATGAAGATCTGGTCGGCAAAGCCGACCTGGCGCCGGGCTTCCTGGCGGTCGTTGAGCTGCTGCGGAGCATGCTTGGCATCGACCAGCGTCAGGATCGAGTCGAGCAGGTAGCTCTCGGCGATCTCGTCGTCCATGAAGAAGGTCTGCGCCACCGGGCCGGGATCGGCCAGGCCGGTGGTCTCGATCACCACCCGGTCGAAGTCCAGCAGGCCCTTGCGCTTCTTGGCCGCCAGCAGCTGCAGCGCCTCGCGCAGGTCCTCGCGGATGGTGCAGCAGATGCAGCCGTTGCTCATCTGGACGATCTGCTCCTTCGACTCGGTAACCAGGATGTCGTTGTCGATGTTCTCCTCGCCGAACTCGTTCTCGATCACCGCGATCTTCTGGCCATGGGCCTCGCTCAGGATCCGCTTGAGCAGGGTGGTCTTGCCGGAGCCGAGGAAGCCGGTGAGGATGGTGGCGGGGATGAGGGCCATGGGAATGCTCCGGGGAGAAACGGGGAAACGGGGGGGAAGGCGGGAAGTTTAGCGACGCCGGCTCGGCCGCGCCGCGGCAAGGGCAAAGGCTATTTGCGCACCACCACCAGGCCTTTCAAGTACTCGCCTTCGGGGAACTCGATGGTCATCGGGTGGTCGGGCGCCGCGCCGAGGCGCTCGGTGATGTAGCCGTCGACCCCGGCGTCGATGCCGGCCGAGGCCACGATCTTGTGGAACAGGTCGGCGCCGATGCCGCCCGAACACGAGAAGGTCAGCAGGTGGCCGCCCGGCGCCAGCAGCTTGAAGGCCTGCCGGTTGAGGTCCTTGTAGGCGCGCGCGGCGCGTTCGGCGTGCGCCACCGTGGGGGCGAACTTCGGCGGGTCGAGCACGATCGCATCGAACTGCCGCCCCTCCTCGACGAAGCGGCGCAGGCTGGCGTTGACGTCGGCATCGAGGAATTCGCAACGGGCATCGTCGAAGCCATTCAGGGCCACGTGGGCCCGGGCGCGCTCCAGCGCCGGCAGCGAGGAATCGATCGAGACCAGCTCGGCGCCCTCGACCGCGCCCGCCGCCTTCAGGCCGGCCAGGGCGGCGACCGTGAAGCCGCCGGTGTAGCAGAAGCAGTTCAGCACGCGGCGAAAGCGCCGCCGCGCGGCCAGCTCGGCGAAGCGCTGGCGGCTGTCGCGCTGGTCGAGGTAGAAGCCGGTCTTGTGGCCGGTCGCGATGTCCAGGCCCAATTGCCAGTCGTGCTCGCGGATGCGCAATTCGGTCGGGCCGCTGCCGCGCAGCCAGCCGGTCTGCGGCTTCAGGCCCTCGCGCTCGCGGCCGCTGGCATCGGAGCGCTCGTAGAGCTTTTCGAGGCCGGTGGCGGCGAGCAGCGCGTCGGCCAGCGGCGCCTTCCAGCGCTCGACGCCGGCCGACAGGAACTGCGCCACCAGCGTGTCGCCATAGCGGTCGACGATCAGGCCCGGCAGGCCGTCGGCCTCGCCGTGGACCAGCCGCAGGCCGTCGCTCTGGAGGTCGAACAGCAGCCGGGCGCGGACCGCTTGCGCGACCCTCGCCGCCAGGAAGGCGGCATCGATGCGCTGCCCCTCGTCGAAGCTCCAGGCGCGGGCCCGGATCTTCGAATGCGGGCTGTACGCGGCCCAGGCCAGGAAACGGCCGTCCTCGGCCTCGATGCGGACGGTTTCGCCGGCATCGCCGCCGCCCTTGGCGATCGCGGATTCGAACACCCAGGGGTGGCGGCGCAGCAGCGAGCGCTCCTTGCCGGGACGCAGACGCAGAAGCTTCATGAATGACCGTTCTTGTTGCCGCGCCGCGAGCCGACGCCCGCAGGCGGCCCCTCGTCGCGCGCCTGGGCCCGGGGATGGGCGGCGTCGTAGGCCTTGGCCAGGTGCTGAAAATCCAGCCGGGTGTAGACCTGGGTGGTGGAAATGTTGGCGTGCCCCAGCAGTTCCTGCACTGCGCGCAAGTCGCTGCTGGATTGCAGCAGGTGGCTGGCGAAGGAGTGCCGCAGCATGTGCGGATGGACCGGCGCCGACAGGCCGGCCTTGAGGCTGCGCCCGCGCAGCTGCTTCCAGACCGAATGGGCCGAGCAGCGGGTGCCGTTGCGGCCGATGAACAATGCCGCCGCGTTGCCGGGGTCGCGCAGCCGTGCGGCCTCCAGCGCCGCACAGTCGCCGCGCACGGCCAGCCAGGCGGCCAGCGCCTCGAGCGCCTTGCTGCCGACCGGCACCAGGCGGCGCTTGCTGCCCTTGCCGAGCACGTTGGCCTCGGCGGCATCGAGGTCGATCCAGCCCCGCGCCGTGCCGCTCGGCTGCACGTCCAGCCCGATCAGTTCGCCGACCCGCAGGCCGCAGCCATAGAGCAACTCGACGATCGCGCGGTCGCGCGCCTCGTCCCAGGGGTCGGCCTCTGCGTCGTGCAGTTCGGCCAGCCGCACCGCGTCGTCGACCGCCAGCGCCTTGGGCAGCGGACGCGCCGCCTTCGGCGCATGGACGTCCTGGACCGGGTTGGCACCGATCAGCCCCTCGTTGCCCAGCCAGCGGTAGAAGCTGCGCCAGCACGAGAGCACCAGCGCGATGCCGCGCGACTCGCGGCCGGCGCCATGCAGCTGGGCCATCCAGCGGCGCACGTGGGCGGTCTGGACCTGGTCGAGCGCCAGCCCGGCGGCGGCGGCGTTCTGCGCCAGCGCCGCGAGGTGGATGGCATACAGCTCGACCGTGCGCGCCGCCAGCCGGCGCTCGACCCGCACGTGCTCGAGGTACTTCTCGATCGCAGCCGGCATCGCGGCCAGCGCCGCTTCAGTGGAGGTAGCCATTGAACGCATTGTTCACGATCGCCAGCGGCTCGCGCAACGCGCCCTTGAAGGCCATGCCCCAGGTCTGCCAGCAGCTGCTCGGCGCGGCGGCGAACTGGACATCGAACTGGCGGTCGAAGCCGCCGGCGTGCACCAGCCGCTCCGCCCGCCAGAGGTGATAGGGCTCGGTGACGATGACCACGCTGTGGATGCCGGCGGCCTGCAGAACGGCGCGCGACAGCGCCAGGTTCTCGCGCGTCGACTGCGAGCCGTCCTCCAGCAGCGCGCTTCCGGCATAGCCCACGCTGCGCGCATGCCGCGCCATCACCTCGGCTTCGATGCGACCGTCCTCGTGATCGACGCCGCCCGAGAACACCAGTTGGCGGACCGCCCCGGCCTTGGCGAGCGCGACGCCGGCGTCGACCCGGCCGGTCATGCAGGGGTTCGGCCGGCCGTCCTTGTAGGCCCGGTTGCCGAGCACCAGCGCCGCATCGGCGGGACGCGCCGGGGGATCGGCGAGGCGGGTGAGCGCATGGCGCCACACCATCAAGTAAATCGCCGCATAGCCCCCCAGGAGGATCGCCAGCACGCCCCAGGCGGCGCGCCGCAGGGTCCGGTTCAAGGGCGCAGCCGCGACAGCGCGCCCGAGGCAAGCTCGGCGATGCGCTCCAGGAAATCGGTGCCCATCTCGGCGTTGAAGCGCTGGGCGTCCGGCGAGGCCAGCACCAGCAGGCCGAAGGCCGGGGCCTCGGGCTCGGCCCGCAGCGGGATCAGGGCGATCGACACCGCGGCCTGCGGCTCGGCCAGCCAACCGGCCGCCTCGAAGCCGGAGTTCAGGCCGCAATAGGGGGCGGTCAGCGAGGTGGCGAGCGCCTTGACGTCGTCGCTGACCCACTGGGCGTAGGCCTCGTCCCGGTAGGCGCTGTCGCAATCCCAGACCTTGATGGCCGTCTGCGGCACCAGGAAAAGCGACTGCAGCTGGCCGGCGATCTGCCCCGGCAGCCCGCGCGGGTCGCGCGTGGTGAGCAGGCCGCGGGTCCAGCGCTGCAGGCGGTCGGCCGTGACCACGTTCTCGGTGCCGTGGCGCACCATGTCCATGACGCGATGCTCGAGCGCCTTGATCTTCTCGCGCAGCATCTCGGCCTGGCGCTCCTGCAGGCTGACGGCACGGTTGCCGTGCGGGCTGGTCAACTGGACCTGGCCGAGCAGCTGGGCATGGCGCTCGAAGAAATCGGGCGTGTTCGCCAGGTAGTTGGCAATGTCGTCTTCGGTGATCGGGTTCATGGCGTTGGCGTTGAAATTGTTCATGACGGGTCCGGCACCTCGATGTCGCCCTCGAAGACGGTGAGCGCGGGGCCGGTCATCAGCACCGGGGCACCCTCGCCGGCCCATTCGATGGTGAGCAGTCCGCCGCGGGTCTGGACATCGACCCTCGCGTCGAGCAGGCCGAGCCGGATGCCCGCGACCACCGCGGCGCAGGCGCCGGTGCCGCAGGCCAGGGTCTCGCCGGCGCCGCGCTCGAAGACCCGCAGCCGCACGTGGGCGCGGTCGACCACCTGCATGAAGCCGGCATTGACGCGTTGCGGGAAGCGCGGGTGGTGCTCGATCAGCGGGCCCTGCACCCCGACCGGTGCGGTGTCGACGTCGGCGACGATCTGCACCGCGTGCGGGTTGCCCATCGACAGCACGGCGACGGCCACGATCGCGCTGCCCGCATGGGTGCCGAGCGCCAGGTGCCAGGTGTGCCATCCGCCTTCGGGCTGCGGGTCGAGCCCTGCGGGATCGAAGGGCACCCGGGCCAGGTCGAAGACCGGGGCGCCCATGTCGACCGTGACCCGGCCGTCGGCCCCCATCCGCGGCTCGATCACGCCCGACAGCGTCTGCACCCGCACCGCGTCCTTGGCCGTCAGTTGGCGCTCGCGCACGAAGCGCATGAAGCAGCGCGCGCCGTTGCCGCATTGCTCGACCTCGCCGCCGTCGGCGTTGTGGATCACGTACTGGAAATCGATGCCCGGCGCCGGCGACGGCCGCACCGAGAGGATCTGGTCGGCGCCGACGCCGAAATGGCGGTCGGCCAGGAAGCGGTACTGCGCGGCGTCGAGGCCGAGCGTGCCGCGGGTTTCGTCCAGCACGACGAAGTCGTTGCCGGCGCCCTGCATCTTGGTGAAGCGGATTCGCATCCCGGGATTATCGGCTGACCATCCCGCCGGCCCCGGGCCGGACTTCAGAACTTGCGGTTGTAGGTGAAGATCAGGCCGGCGGTGCCGAGGGTCCCGATCTGCACCGCATCCGCCTTCGTGAACTTGTAGCCGATCGCGGGGATGATGCCGAGGCCGAAGCCGTCATGGTTGAAGGGCACCTTGTCCTTGTACTGGCCCACGTAGCCGTAGATGATGCCGCCCGACAGCTTGAAGTACAGCGACGGATTGCCGAACAGGTTGTCCCAGCGATAGCCGTAGTAGGCATACGCGGACGCCTGGCCGAAGGAATTCTGGAACGCCGACAGGCCCCACATCCAGCCGTCGGGCCGGTTGCGCTCGAGGCCCAGCAGGTACACGTGCGTGTGTTCGTCCTCGTTGCTGAAGTGAACCGCGAAAGGGCCGACGACCAGCTCCCACCATGGTTCTTTACTGAACGAATCCTGAACATCCGACGGCTGGCCGAAGGCCGTGTGCGATGCCAGGGAAATCAATGCGATGCCAAGGAGCGAGCCAGTCCGAAATTTCATGTGGGCCGGATTCTGCCCGGAAGATCATTCGAATTCCACCTTTCGTGCTACAGCCCAATCTGAAAGAACCTGTATCGCATCGTCGGCCATCCGCTGCTGGGCCGGTGGCTGGCGTCGCTCCAGCGGCGCGCCGGCCTCGGCGCGCAGCGCCTCGACGTCGATCGGATGGCGGGCCGCCACCGGCACGCCCTCGAAGGCCGCGCCCGATTGCGCCAGCGAGGCGGCGTAGTAGAGCTGGCCGATGCCGGCGATCCGCATCGCCGCGACGCACAGGGCGCAGGGCTCGCACGAGGTGTAGAGCTCGCAGCCGCCGAGGTCGACGGTCTTCAGGTTGCGGCAGGCGTCGCGAATCGCCTCGATCTCGCCGTGCGAGGTCGGGTCGAAATGCGCCACCGAGTGGTTGAAGCCCTCGCCGACGACCACGCCGTCCTTCACCACCAGCGCCGCGAACGGCTCGGTGCCGGGCGTCGTCAAGGCCTGGGCCGACAACGCGATGGCGCGCTTCATGAATTCTTCCTGGTACATCGTGTTTTCTCCGTGGGGATGTCAGATCAACGAGCCGTTGCGCGCGCAGATGCGCCCGCCGGCCACGACCAGCCGGCGCGGCGGCCGCGCCACGATCGCCTCGGCCACGGTCTGCGCATCGACCAGCACCAGGTCGGCCCGGTCGCCCGGTGCCAGGCCATAGGCCTCGAAGCCGCAGCCGCGCGCACCGGCATGGGTGACGCAGTCGAGCGCGACATCGAGTTCGTCGTCGCGGCGCAGGTTGTAGCGCAGGCCGATCAGCATCGCGCGCTCGAGCATGTCGGGGTTGCCGTAGGGCGACCAGGTGTCGCGGATGCCGTCGTTGCCGCCCAGCACCGTGAGGCCGGCCTGGCGGCAGGCCAGCAAGGGCGGCACGCTGCGCGACGGCGGCGCGCTGGTGATCAGCACCATGCCGAGCTGCGCCATGCGCGCGATCAGCGGGTCGCGCTCGGCCGGCGGCAGGTCGCCGAGGCAGAAGCCGTGGCTGATCGCCACCTTGCCCTGCATGCCGAGCGCGGCGATGCGGTCCATGATCAGCCCGAGCGAGAAGGCGCCCATCGCTCCCGGTTCGTGCAAGTGGATGTCGAGGCCGCAGCCGCGGCGTTCGGCGATGCCGAAGAGCGTGTCGAGCGAGCGCACCGGGTCGCCGTCGATCGCGCAGGGATCGAGCCCGCCGAGCAGGTCGGCGCCCGCGCCCATCGCCTGCTCGAGCAGCGCCGCGGTGCCGGGCCGCTGCAGCAGGCCGGACTGCGGGAAGGCCACGATCTGGATCTGCTGCAGGGCCTGCATGGCCTCGCGCGTGCGCACCACGCCCTCCAGATGGCGCAGCCCGGCCTGGGTGTCGATGTCGACATGGGTGCGCAGGCGGGTCGTGCCGCGGACCAGGAAGGCCCGGGCCAGCGCCAGCGACTGGCCCGCCGCATCGTGGCCGCTGGCCTGGCGGAAGGCGCGTTCGTTGTCGATCTTGTCGACCAGCCGGGTGCCGACTTCGTTGCGGTACCAGGCCATGCCCCAGAGGGTCTTGTCGAGATGGGTGTGGCCCTCGACCAGGCCGGGCAGCAGCAAGGCGCCGCCGCCGTCCTCGATGTCGACCGGCCCCTGCGGCGCCTCCAGGGCGCTGCCGATCGCCGCGATCCGGCCGTCGCGCAGCAGCAGGTCGACCGGCGCCCGGCCCAGCGGGCGCACGTTGCGGATGAGGAGGGCATCGGGCGGGGACATGGCCCTCAAACCCAGCCGGCGCGCCGGAAGCGGTAGTACAGATAACCGGATATCGCCGCGATCAGCAGCAGCGCCAGCGGATAGCCGAAGCGCCATTGCAGCTCGGGCATGTGCTGGAAGTTCATGCCCCAGATGCCCGCGAACGCGGTGCAGACCGCGAAGATCGCCGCCCAGGCGGCCAGCCGCTTGGTGACCTCGCCATCCTCGATCGTGACCATGGACAGGTTGACGCTGATCGCCGTGCCGATGGTGTCGCGGCTGGCATCGACCGAGGCGTTGATGCGGCCCAGGTGGTCGACCACATCGCGGAAATACTCCTGCGAGCCGGCGCAGAGCTGCGGCACCCGGCCGCCGTGCAGCTTGCCGACGCCTTCCAGCAGCGGCGCGACCGCGTGCTTGAGCACCGTCAGCCGCCGCTTCAATGCGTAGAGCCGCTCGATGCTCTCGCGCGCCGAGCCCTTGGTGAAGATCCGCAGCTCGATCTTCTCGAGCTCGACCTCGAGCGCGTCGATCACCGGGAAGTAGCGGTCGACCACCGCATCCATGAGCGCGTACAGCACGAAGCCAGGCCCCTGCCGCAGCAAGTCGGGCTCGCGCTCGCAGCGCTGGCGGACTTCGACGAAGCCGTGCTCGCTGCGGTTGCGCACCGAGACCACGTAGTTGCGGCCGACGAAGACATCGACCTCGCCAACGCCGAGCTCGCCCTGGTCGAGCCCATCGGGCTCCAGCAGGTGCATCACCGCGAACAGCGAATCGGCGTACTCCTCGACCTTGGGCCGCTGGTGGCCATGCTGGGCGTCCTCGACCGCCAGCGGATGGAGGTCGAATTCCTGCTGCAGCTCGGCCAGCTCCTCGGCCGTGGCTTCGTGCAGCGCCACCCACACGAAGCAGCCCGGCCGCGACAGGTAGTCGCTGATCTCGGAAACCGGAATGTCGGCGAGCTTGGAACCGTCCTGGTAGACGACGCAGTTGATGAGCATGGCGGGGGGCCCGGGCGATGGAGACGGATGATCTTGCCACGCGCAGCGCGGCGGCGAGAAAGGCTCAGGCGCGCGGCGGCCGCTCGTCGAGCCGCTGCAGCAAGGTGCCGATGAGGTCGATCGGCAGCGGGAACACGATGGTCGAGTTCTTGTCGGCGCCGATCACCGTGAGCGTCTCCAGGTAGCGCAGCTGCAGGGCCTGCGGATGCCGGCCCAGGATCTCGGCCGCCTCGGCCAGCTTGACCGAGGCCTGCAGTTCGCCCTCGGCGTGGATCACCTTGGCGCGCCGCTCGCGCTCCGCCTCGGCCTGGCGAGCGATCGCGCGCACCATGTTCTCGTTGAGGTCGACATGCTTGATCTCGACATTGGTCACCTTGATGCCCCAGAGGTCGGTCTGAGCCGCGAGGATCTTCTGGATGTCGAGATTGAGCCGCTCGCGCTCGGCCAGCAGGTCGTCGAGCTCGTGCTTGCCGAGCACCGCGCGCAGCGTGGTCTGGGCCAGCTGGCTGGTGGCCTCGAAGTACTTCTCGACCTGGATCACCGCCTTCTCGGGGTCGACGACGCGGAAATAGAGCACCGCGTTGACCTTCACCGACACGTTGTCGCGCGTGATCACGTCCTGGCTCGGCACGTCGAGCACCATCACGCGCAGGCCGACCCGCACCATCTGCTGCAGGCCGGGGACCAGGATCACCAGGCCCGGCCCCTTGACCTTCCAGAAGCGCCCGAGCTGGAACACCACGCCGCGCTCGTACTCGCGCAGGATGCGCAGCGAGGCCGCTGCGAGCATCGCCACCAGCAGGACGAACAGCGCCAGCAGCACCATGTTGAAGTTGAAGAACATGTCTCATCAAGCCCGCCACGGGCCCTCCGTGTTGTCCTCCGCCACCTGCAAGGCCAGCCCCTGCACGCGCATCACGCGGATGCGGCGGCCCGCGCGCAGGCCCTGCGCGCCGCGCACCTTCCAGTAGTCGCCCTGAATCTGCGCCCAGCCCTCGCCGTCGGCGAATTCGACCAGCTCGCCGGTGGCCCCGACCAAGGTCGAGACCCCGAGCACCGGCGGCCGCCGCCGGCTCCTGGCGGCAGCACCCGCGACCACCACGACGAAGCCGGCCGAGACCACCGCCAGCGCGCCGACCAGCCACAGCGGGACACCGAAGCCGGGTGCCTCGTTGTCGATCAGCAGCACGGCGCCGATACAGAAGGCGGCGATGCCGCCGACCCCGAGGGCACCGAAAGTCGGCAGGAAGGCCTCGGCGATCAGGAAGGCCACGCCGAGGAAGATCAGCCCCAGCCCGGCGTAGTTGACCGGCAGCATCTGCAGCCCGAAAAGCGCCAGCAGCAGGCTGATCGCCCCGACCACGCCCGGCAGCACGAAGCCCGGGTTCGAGAACTCGAACAGCAGGCCGTAGATGCCCAGCATCATCAGCACCAGCGCCAGGCTCGGCTCGGTGATCACCGACAGCACCCGGCTGCGCCAGTCGGCTTCGAACACCAGCACCTGGGCCTGCCGCGTCGACAACCGCAGCGTCCCCTGCGCCGTGCGCACCTCGCGGCCGTCGACCTGGCGCAGCAGGTCGGCCACATCCTGCGCGATCAGCGTGATGACGTTCTTCTGCAATGCTTCGGCCGCCGACAGGCTGGCCGACTCGCGCACCGCCAGCTCGCCCCAGTCGGCGTTGCGCCCGCGCAGCTGCGCCAGGCTGCGCAGGTAGGCCGAGGCGTCGGCCAGCCGCTTGGCGGCCATCGTGTCCGGCACGGCCGGGGTCGGCGCCCCGATCGCCACCGGCGTCGCGGCGCCGAGGTTGCTGGCCGGCGCCATCGCGGCGATGTGGCTGGCGTAGAGGATGTAGGTGCCGGCGCTGGCGGCGCGGGCGCCGTCCGGCGCCACGAAGGTCGCCACCGGCACCGGGGAGGCCAGGATGTCCTTGACGATGTCGCGCATCGAGGCGTCGAGGCCGCCGGGCGTGTCGAGCTGGATCACGGCCAGCCGGGCCTGTTCGCGGACCGCCAGCCGGAGGCCGCGGCGCACGTGGTCGACTGCGGCCGGACCGATGGCGCCGTCGAGCTCCATCAGGACGACGGTGCCGGGCGAAGCGGGCGCGGGGGCAGCGGCAGGCACGGCTTGGGCGCCGGCCGCTCCCATCGCATGGGCGAGGAGGACCAGTCCCATCAGCCATGTGGTGGCGGACCGCATCCGATGATTCTAGGCACCGCCGCAAGGTGTGTCACATGACGCTCGTCGCACGCGGCGCCCGATCTCCCGATAATCGCGAGCCATGGTACGCCCCACCCAATATCTCCATCCCCAGCGCGAGCCGGCGCCGGTCCGCGCCGCCGCGACCGTGCTGCTGCTGCGCGACACGGCCGACGGCATCGAAGTGCTGATGACCCGGCGCTCCGCCAACGCCAGCTTCGCGCCCGGCGCCTATGTGTTCCCCGGCGGGCGCATCGACGAGGGCGACACCACCGCGCGCGCGATCGCGACGCGCCGCCGCACCCAGAGCCGGGTGCAGCTCACCCAGGCCATCGCGGCCATCCGCGAGAGCTTCGAGGAACTGGGCGTGCTGCTGGCGCATCACCCCGACGGCCGGCCCGTGAGCGCCGAGGAAGTCGCCGCGATGGACCGCGGCACCGCCAGCACCACGGTGGCTTTCGCCGACCAGTGCGTGGCGCGCGGCTTGCTGTTGTCGACCGACAAGGTGTTCACCTTCGCCCACTGGATCACCGACCGCGACCTGCCCAAGCGCTTCGACGTCCCCTTCCTGGTGGCGCGCATGCCCGAGGGCCAGACGCCGACCGCCGACGAGACCGAGCAGTTCGAACCCTGCTGGGTGCGCCCGGCCGACGCGCTGGCGCGCCATGCGGCCGGCGGCTTCTTCATGATCTTTCCGACCGTGCGCACACTCGAGCGCATGGTCGCCTACCCGACGGTCGACGCGGTGCTCGACGCCTGCGCCAACCGCGCCGCCGGCGAAGGCCCGATCTGGACCAGCTGCCCGCGCGCCGGCTGGCTGGCCGGGCAGGAAGCCCGCTACATGGAGACCGAGTCGGCCTTCGGCGAACTGGCGCTGGTCAGCCCCGACGGCCAGATCGTCCACACGCTCGACTGGCAGAGCACGCAGGCGGTGCCGCTCTTGAAGAACGTGCAGCGCCTGACCGCGCCGAACCCGGGCGCCATGACCGGCCCCGGCACCAACAGCTACATCGTCGGCGACGCCGACAGCGGCTACATCGTGATCGATCCGGGTCCGAACGACTTCGACCACATCGGCCGGCTGTGGCGCGCGACCCAGGGCGACATCCGGATGATCGTCTGCACCCATTCGCATGCCGACCATTCGCCCGGGGCCCTGCCGCTGCAGAAGCTGTGCAAGACGAGCCCGCCGATCCTCGGCCTGGCCTCGGCGCCGACGGCCCGCTCCACCGCCCGCTTCACGCCCGACCGGGTGCTGCAGGACGGCGAGCGCCTGGTCCTGACCACGCCGGCCATCAGCGACAGCGGCGAGACGCGGGTGCCGCTGCACACGCTGCGCGTGATCCACACGCCGGGCCATGCGGCCAACCACCTGTGCCTGGTGCTCGAAGAAGACGGACTGCTGTTCTCGGGCGACCACATCCTCAACGGCAGCACCACCGTGGTCGATCCACCGGACGGCAACATGAACGCCTACCTCGACTCGCTCGACAAGCTCGACGCGGCCTGCGCCGACGGCGGGATCGGCTTCATCCTGCCGGCCCACGGCTACGTGCTGGGCGAGGCCCGCGCCGCCATCGCCCACCTGAAGGCGCACCGCCTGAAGCGCGAGGCCAAGATCGCCGCGGCGATGCGCCAGTTGCCCGAGGGCACGCCCGAGCAGTGGCTGCCGCTGGCCTACGACGACGTGCCCGAGCGCATGTGGCCGGTGGCGGCGCGCTCGCTGGCGGCGCATGTCGAGCGCATCCAGCAGATGGCCAAGCCATGAAGGACGCCGACGACGAAGGGATCCGGCTCGCCAAGCGGGTCGCGGCGCTGGCCGGCTGCTCGCGGCGCGAGGCCGAGTTGCTGATCGAGAACGGCGCGGTGCGGGTCGACGGCCAGCCGGCGCTGGTGCCGCAGGCGCGGGTGCATGCGCACCAGCAGGTCGAGATCGAATCCGGCGCCCGGCCCGAGCCGGTGGTGCCGGTCACGCTGCTGCTGCACAAGCCCGCCGGCATGGCGACCGAGACGGCGCACCGGCTGCTGGTGGCGGCCAACCACCACGAACCCGAACGCGCCGGCCTGCGCTTCCTGCCGCGCCACGTGGCGGCCCAGCGCTGCATGACGCCGCTGGAGACCGGCGCCAGCGGGCTGGTGGTGTTCACGCAGGAGTTCCGGGTCGAGCGCAAGCTGCAGGAAGACGCCGGCATCATCGAGCACGAGGTGATGGTGGACGTCGCCGGCCCGGTCGGTCCCGAGACGCTGGCCCGCCTGGAGCGTTCGCCGGCGCGCGTCAGCATCGGCCAGCAGGCCGAGGGCCACACCGGCCTGCGCTTCGCGCTGAAGGGCGCGCGTCCGGGCCAGATTGCCCACATCTGCGACGACGCCGGGCTGCAGATCCTGGCGATGAAGCGCATCCGCATCGGGCGGGTGCCGTTGTCGGGGCTGTTGCCGGGGCAGTGGCGTTACCTGACGCCGAACGAACGCTTCTGAGACCTTGCGGGACGGACCAAGAAACTGCGCAGCAGTTTTTGCTCTGTCCTCAACTGATCAGAAAAAGTGTGGAGCACGCCTGTAAGCCGGATTCTGTGCACTGAGGACTCTTGCGAGCCCCCAGCGTGACCGCCATTACTCTGGGCCGTTTGTCGCCAAACGGCTCGATGCCACCTACCCGCCAGCTCTGCGGAACCACATCGACGCTGGCCTACTTGGTGTTGCTGCGCGCAGAGATTGCCCGTTTCACCCGGCCGGGGTTGCCCCTGGCCGACTCGTCTCTGTTGCTCTGATCCTCACCTCGCGGTGGGGAGCCGTTAGCTCCTGCGCTGTCCTGTGCAGTCCGGACGTTCCTCCAGTGCGCTCTTTCGAGACTTGCACCAGCGGCGGTCCGGCGTGCTCCACCCGCGGATTATCGCCACAATGGCGCTCCTCCCCTTTTTCCGACCCCGGGGCCCGGCCCCAAGGAGACCGAATGAAAGCCGACACCATCCTGCAAACCATCGGCGGCACGCCGCATGTCCGCATCCAGCGCCTCTTCGGCCACGCCACGCAGAAGGTCTGGATCAAGTGCGAGCGCGCCAACCCCGGCGGCTCGATCAAGGACCGCATCGCGCTGTCGATGGTCGAGGACGCCGAGCGCTCGGGCGCGCTGAAGCCTGGCGGCACCATCGTCGAGCCGACCTCCGGCAACACCGGCATCGGCCTCGCGATGGTGGCGGCGGTCAAGGGCTACAAGCTGATCCTCGTGATGCCCGACAGCATGTCGGTCGAGCGGCGGCGGCTGATGCTGGCCTACGGCGCCAGCTTCGACCTGACGCCGCGCGAGAAGGGCATGAAGGGCTCGATCGCGCGCGCCGAGGAAATCGTCGCCGGAACCCCCGGCGCCTGGATGCCGCAGCAGTTCAACAACCCGGCCAACATCGAGGTCCACGAACGCACCACGGCCGAGGAGATCGCGGCCGACTTCCCCGATGGCATCGACGTGCTGATCACCGGCGTGGGCACTGGCGGCCACATCACGGGCTGCGCCCGCGTGCTCAAGAAGAAGTGGCCGAAGCTGCAGGTCTTCGCGGTCGAGCCGGTGGCCTCGCCGGTGATCTCCGGCGGCCAGCCCTCGCCGCACCCGATCCAGGGCATCGGCGCCGGCTTCATCCCGAAGAACCTCGACACCGCCCTGCTCGACGGCGTGCTGCAGGTCGACGCCGAGCCGGCGCGCGAAATGGCGCGCCGCTGTGCGCGCGAGGAAGGCATGCTGGTCGGCATCTCGTCGGGCGCGACCCTGGCCGCGATCGCGCAGAAACTGCCCTCGCTGCCGGCCGATGCGGTGGTGCTGGGGTTCAACTACGACACCGGTGAGCGCTACCTGTCGGTGGATGGGTTTTTGCCTGGGTGAGACCTTGCGGGACAGAGTGAGACTTTGCGGGACAGACCAAGATACCGCGCAGCGGTTTTTGCTCTGTCCTCAACTGACTAGATGCGCCGCCCTAGATGCAGCCGCCCGTCAATCCTTGACCCAGATCCGCTTCAGCCGCTGCCCACGCGGACTTCGATAGCGGTCGAAGTCCTTGCGATCCACCGTCAGCACGTTGTAGATGCCGGTCCGATCGGCGGCGAAGACCAGCGCCACGTCCGCCAGGTCGGCGTAGCGCTCGGTGAAGTCGGYGATCTCGGACAGGTCGGCCGGGTCGCTTGCCAGCACGGTCAGCCGACCGGCGGCGGCCCAGCGCAGCAGGTGGAGCCACGCGCGATCGTCGAGCAGGTGACCGGCCTCGGTCAGCACTTCCCAGACCGTGTAGAGACGCCTGCCGGACAGCTGCTGCAGCATCGCGACGGCGCCCGCATGGTGGGCGTCGCCGTCGTTGAAAAGCGCGACCAGGAAGCCGGTGTCAGCGAGCGTATCCGTGCTTTTCACGCAGCCGCTCCAGGATCGCGCGCTTGGCCGGATTCGCCACCTGCCCGGGCTGCCGCAGGCCGCCGCCCTGGCCGATGTACATCGCGTCGATCTCGCTCGCCGCACGGTCGATCGGCATCACCTTGGCCGCATAGGCGGCGATGCTGCGGCGGATGAATTCCGATTTGCTGATGCGCAGGGCCTCGGCGGCGCGCTCGAGCAGCACCTCGTCTTCCGCCGGCAATCGAATCGACAGGGTCATGGATCGTCTCCGTAATACAAAATTGTAATACACTCGCGGG
The DNA here is from genome assembly GCF_056394465.1 of Variovorax sp. 10N432. Taxonomy (NCBI): domain Bacteria; kingdom Pseudomonadati; phylum Pseudomonadota; class Betaproteobacteria; order Burkholderiales; family Comamonadaceae; genus Variovorax; species Variovorax sp. 10N432. The sequence goes on along the minus strand of NZ_JBFTHX010000011.1, from coordinate 20,403 downwards.
GTCACAGCCCTTGCCCGATCGATACGGGCCTCCAGCCATGATCCGCATCTCCGAAATCAAGCTCCCCCTCGCCCACGACGCGGCGGCCCTGCCCCAGGCCATCGCCTCCACCCTCGGCATCGGTGCCGACGCCATGGCCGGCCACACGGTCTTCAAGCGCAGCTTCGACGCCCGAAAGGCCGAACTGCTGCAGGTCTACATCGTCGACGTGGCGATCTCCGATCCGGCGCTCGAAGCCCGCCTGCTGGCGAAGTTCGCCGAAAACCCGCGCATCGGCGCGACACCCGACATGTCCTGGCAGGCACCGGTCGAGGCGCCCGCCGCGCTGTCGCTGCGTCCGGTGGTGGTCGGCTTCGGCCCCTGCGGCATCTTCTGCGCCCTGATGCTGGCCCAGATGGGCTTCAAGCCGATCGTGCTGGAGCGCGGCAAGACCGTGCGCCAGCGCACCCGGGACACCTGGGGCCTGTGGCGCAAGAGCGTGTTGAACCCGGAGTCGAACGTGCAGTTCGGCGAAGGCGGCGCCGGCACCTTCTCCGACGGCAAGCTCTACAGCCAGATCAAGGACCCGCGCTTCCTCGGCCGCAAGGTGATGGAGGAGTTCGTCAAGGCCGGCGCGCCGCCCGAGATCCTCTACGTCGCGCACCCGCACATCGGCACCTTCAAGCTGGTCAAGGTGGTCGAGAACATGCGCGAGCAGATCGTCCGGCTCGGCGGCGAGATCCGCTTCGAGCAGCGCGTGACCGACGTGCTGCTCGAGGACGGCCCGGATGGCGGCAAGACGCTGCGCGGCCTGGTCGTGCGCGACCAGCAGACCGGCAAGATCGAAGAGCTGCGCGCCGACCACGTGGTGATGGCGCTCGGCCACAGCTCGCGCGACAGCTTCGAGATGCTGCACTCGCGCGGCGTCCACATCGAGGCCAAGCCTTTCTCGATCGGATTCCGGGTCGAGCATCCGCAGGGCCTGATCGACCGCGCCCGCTGGGGCCGGCATGCCGGCCATCCGCTGCTCGGCGCCGCCGACTACAAGCTGGTGCACCACGCGAGCAACGGCCGCTCGGTCTACAGCTTCTGCATGTGCCCGGGCGGCACCGTGGTGGCCGCCACCAGCGAGCCGGGCCGGGTCGTGACCAACGGCATGAGCCAGTACTCGCGCAACGAGCGCAACGCCAACGCGGGGATCGTGGTGGGGATCGAGCCGCGCGACTTCCCGGGCTGGGAAGACGGCCGCACCGGCCCGGCGCTGGCCGGCATCGAACTGCAGCGCTCGCTGGAATCGAATGCCTTCGTGCTCGGCGGCGGCGACTACCGCGCGCCGGGCCAGCTGGTCGGCGACTTCATCGCCGGCCGGCCCTCGACCGCACTCGGCAGTGTCGAGCCGTCGTACAAGCCGGGCGTCACGCCCGGCGATCTGCACGCCGCGCTGCCGGCCTATGCGATCGAAGCCATGCGGGAGGCCTTCCCGGCCTTCGGCCGCAAGATCAAGGGCTTCGACCTGCACGACGCGGTGCTGACCGGCGTCGAGACCCGCACTTCGTCGCCGATCCGCATGACCCGCGGCGAGGACTTCCAGAGCCTCAACGTGCGCGGCCTGTACCCGGCCGGCGAAGGCGCGAGCTATGCGGGCGGGATTCTCTCGGCGGGGGTCGACGGCATCAAGGTCGCCGAAGCGGTCGCGCGCAGCATGGCCGCGCGCGCCGGCTGATCAACCCTGCGCGCCCTGCAGCGCCGCGATGCGCTGCTCGATCGGCGGGTGGGTGGCGAACAGGCTGCCGAGCTTGCCGGTGATGCCCATGGCCTCGACCGACTTCGGCAGCTCGCCGGGCGGCAGGCCGCCCAGGCGCGCCAGCGCATTGATCATCGGCTGCTTGCGGCCCATGAGCTGCGCGGCGCCGGCGTCGGCACGGTATTCGCGCTGGCGCGAGAACCAGGCCACCACGATGGCGGCGGCGAAGCCCAGCACGATGTCGAGCACGATGGTGGTCACGAAGTAGCCGATGCCCGGACCCGACGAGCGTTCGTCGTTGCGGCGCAGGAAGCTGTCGACCGCATAGCCGATCACGCGCGACAGGAACACGACGAAGGTGTTCATCACGCCCTGGATCAGGGTCATCGTGACCATGTCGCCGTTGGCGACGTGCGCCACCTCGTGACCGATCACGGCCTCGACCTCTTCGCGCGTCATGTTCTGCAGCAGGCCGGTCGACACCGCCACCAGCGCTGAGTTCTTGAAGGCGCCGGTGGCGAAGGCGTTCGGGTCGCCTTCGAAGATGCCGACCTCGGGCATGCCGATGCCGGCCTTGTCGGCGAAGTTGCGCACGGTCTGCACGATCCAGGCCTCGTCGGGCGACTGCGGGTCGTTGATGATCCGCACGCCGGCCGACCACTTGGCCATCGGCTTGCTGATCAGCAGCGAGATGATCGCGCCGCCGAAACCCATGATCAGGGCGAAGCCGAGCAGCGCCCCGAGGTTGAGCCCGTTGGCCGTGAGGAAGCGGTTGACGCCCAGCAGGCTGGCAACCACGCCCAGAACCGCGACCACCATCACGTTGGTCAGGACGAAAAGAAGGATGCGTTTCAAGTTGGATTCTCCGTGGGAAAACAGGGGTGTCCGCCTCTGGACATGAGGGTCGCGACCCGGCTTGCAAGGGTTCGGGCGCCATCATAGGAGGAACCGTGGGAAGCAAGATTAAGTCCCTCAGGGCTGACAAAGCACCGAATACCAACTGGAATCAGAAGGAAATCTCGCGCCGCGGCCGCGGGCTCCTGAACACGAACGGGTCGTCGTAGAAGGCCGGCGCCTCGTTGGGCGCCCACCAGCCCGGGACGCCCAGCACCGGCAGCGGCACGAAGGGCTTGGTGGCGAGCCAGGCGGGATCGAGCGCAGCCGCGATCCTTGTGTCTTCCGGGCCGAGCGACGGGCTGGCGCCCGGCGCCACCAGCACATGGGCGGTGGCCGCCTTGCGCGGGGCGGCCAGCTTCTCGAGCAGCGCGTGGCCGAAAACCTGCAGCCGGGCGTCGCGCCACAGGTCCCGCCGCGTGACGAAGAGCCGCTGCCAGTCGCGCGCGAGCAGCGCCTCCCACAAGGCTGCGGGGGCTTCGAGCACCGCGCCGTTCTCGTCGAAGAGGGTCAGCGCATCGCGCAGCGGCCCGCGGGTGGCACCGATGCCGGCGCGTGCGATCTCCGCCGCCTGCAGTTCGTTCAGGCGCCGCTTGGCGCGCGGAAAGCGCAGCCACGCCAGGCCGTTGAAGAGATCGTGCAGGTTGTCCCGCGTCGGCACGCCCGCGGTACGGAAGATGAAAGCCTCGTAGGCTTCTGCGCCCGCGCTGTCGCCCGCGACGAAGCGCAGCGGCCCGGCGGCCAGGTCGATGGGCGACGGCTCGCTCGCCAGCGCCTCGGCCACGCCGAGGCCGGATGACGTGCTTGCCGCCACCCGTTGCGCCCAGGGCGCAAAGGGCGCCAGCCAGGGCGCTGCGGCGTCGACGGCCAGTCCGGCAGCCATCGCCGTCGCCTCAGGCCGGCATCGGCCCGATGTACTGGACCTTGTTGGGCGTCTTCTCGGGGGTCAGCAGGAACAGCTCGGGGTATTTCTTGAACAGCTTGGGCGAACTCGCACTCTTGCCGAGCAGCTTGGCGGCGCGCAGTCGCTCGGCCGCGACGTTGAGCTCGACCTTGTTGCCCATGCCGAGCTCGGCCACGGCATCGAGGATGTGCAGCACGTCATCGGGCAGCACCGGGGCGCGCGGCGCCGGGGCGGGCGCTTCGGCCTTGGTGCGGCGCGGCGCACGCGCGGTGCGCTTGGCGGCGGGCTTGGGTGCGGGCTCCGCTTTGGCGGCCTGCCGGGCGGCGGGCCTGGCGACGGCGGCCTTGCTCGAAGACGAATGATGCTGGAGGTCGACGAAGCTGTCGTAGATCGCCACGGTCTCCTCGCCGGTCTTGCCCTGCTGGCCGATGCCGCAGACGCGGCAGCCCTTTTCACGCAGCCGGATCACCAGCGGCGCGAAATCGGAGTCGGACGACACCAGCACCACGACATCCGGCCGCTCGGCGATCACCAGGTCGATGGCGTCGACCGCCAGCGCGATGTCGGTGCTGTTCTTGCCGGCCGACAGGTTGACCATCGGCCGGATCGACAGCCGCTTGAACAGCGACTGCTGCTTGAGTGCGGTCTCTGCATTGCAGTAGGCGCGCCGCACATGCACCGCGCCGTGCTCGGCCAGGGTGCGTTCGACCGCCTGCTCGATCACGTCGGCCGACACGTTGTCGGCGTCGACCAGCAGCATGACTCTTGGCGAAAGACTCATGCGAGCCTCCAGGCCACGGTTTCGCCGCCTCGCAAGGGCTTCAGCGTGGCGTCGCCGTAGGGCACGGTCTCGGGCACGGTCCAGCTTTCGCGCCGCAGGGTCACGCTGTCGGTGTTGCGCGGCAGGCCGTAGAAGTCGGGGCCGTGGAAGCTCGCGAAGCCTTCCAGCTTGTCGAGCGCACCGGCGTTGTCGAAGGCCTCGGCGTAGAGCTCGATCGCGGTCAGCGCGGTGTAGCAGCCGGCGCAGCCCAGCGCATGCTCCTTGAGCGCAGCCGGGTGGGGCGCGCTGTCGGTGCCGAGGAAGAAGCGGTCGCTGCCGCTGGTGGCAGCCTCGACCAGCGCCACGCGATGGGTCTCGCGCTTGAGCACCGGCAGGCAGTAGTAGTGCGGCCGGATGCCGCCGGTGAAGATCGCGTTGCGGTTGTAGAGCAGGTGGTGCGCCGTGATCGTGGCGGCGGTGAAGCGATTCGCATCGCGCACGTAGTGGGCGCCCTCCTTCGTCGTCAGGTGCTCGAACACCACCTTGAGCTCGGGGAAATCGCGCCGGAGCGGGATCATCACGCGGTCGATGAAGACCGCCTCGCGGTCGAACAGGTCGACCGCCGGGTCGGTCACCTCGCCGTGCACCAGCAGCAGCAGGCCGTGCTTCTGCATCGCCTCGAGGGTGGCGTAGGTCTTCTTGATGTCGGTCACGCCGGCATCGCTGTTGGTGGTGGCGCCGGCGGGGTAGAGCTTGAGGGCGCGGACGCCGGCCGCGGCGGCGCGCTCGATCTCGTCGGGCGGCAGCTTGTCGGTCAGGTAGAGCGACATCACGGGCTGGAAAGCGGAGCCGGCGGGCAGCGCCTCGAGGATACGGGTGCGGTAGTCGAGCGCCTGCTGCGCGGTGGTCACGGGCGGGCGCAGGTTGGGCATGATCAGCGCGCGGCCGAACTGGCGGGCCGAATGCGGCAGCACGGCTTCGAGCGCGGCGCCGTCGCGCACATGCAGGTGCCAGTCGTCGGGGCGGGTGATCGTGAGGGTGTCGGCGGGGGTGGTCATGGGGTCGATTGTCCCATCGCGCAGCGTCAGTCCCGCTGTCGGGCAAGGGCCAGGTCGGCCAGCCAGCGCGCCCAGGCGTCGGCCCGCTGGTCGTCGGGCAGCCGCAGCAGCGCCGAGGGATGCAAGGTCACGAAGACCGGCAGGCCGTCGCTGCGCTCCCGGAGCCAGATCCCGCGCTCGGACTGCACCGCTACCGGCCGGCCGAGCAGGGCCCGTGCCGCGGTGGCACCCAGGGCGACCAGAGCGCGCGGGCGCACCAGCGCGATCTCGTGCGCCAGCCAGCCCGCGCAGGCCTCGGCCTCGCGCTGGGCCGCCGACTTGTGGATGCGGCGCTTGCCGCGCAGCTCGTACTTGAAGTGCTTGACCGCGTTGGCCAGGTAGACCGCATCGCGCGGCCAGCCCAGGTGTGCCATGGCCTGGTCGAGCAACTGCCCGGCCGGGCCCACGAAGGGCCGGCCCTCCAGGTCCTCGAGGTCGCCGGGCTGTTCGCCGACCAGCATGTGCGCCGGCTGCGGCGGCCCTTCGCCGCAGACCGCCTGCGTCGCCAGGGCGCCGATCGGGCAGGCCCGGCAGGCATTGGCGGCAAGTCGCAGTTCGTCGAGCGACCGTGGCACGGCGCCCTCCGCCGGCATCGGATGCAGCGGGATCGGCGCCCGGATGCGGCGGGCCGGCGTCGGCGGCGCTTCGATCATGGCGCGGCTGCGCTCGCCGGCCGCTGCCGACAGCGGCTCGATCAGCGCCGCCTCGGGCAGGTTATGCCAGTAGCGACGCGGCATCTCGCGCCGCATCATCGCCAGCTTGAGCCGCGCCGGATTGAAGATGTGGGCGTAGTAGGTCAGCCAGAGCTGCTCGCCGGCATCGGGCGGCGGCTTCTCGCGGCGGTCGGCACCCGGGCCGAAACGCAGATCGGCGCCGTCCCATTCGACGCAGCGCTCGGGCGTCAGGATGGCCCAGCGCATCTGGGCGAAGCGGCGCATGAAGAAGGGCGCATTGGCTTCGACGATGTGGTGCTCGGGCTCGAACCAGGCGACATGGCGCTCGCCGTCGACGCGGGTGAAGCGCACGAACGCACGCATCTTGTGGATGTCCCGGCGGACCTCTCGGGCCAGTTGCTGCGCCCGCAGCAGATCGGCGTCGAGGGGATCGTGCCGCAGGGCGGGCTCGCGCAGCAGCCGCCAAAGCAGGCGGTAGAGCAGCCCGAAGCGCTGGGGTTCGCTGTGCAGCAGGGCTTCGTCGCACAGCGCCGCGAAGCCTGCGGGCACGCGCACCACCGCTGGCGCTCCCGGCGCATGGCCGGGCTCGCCGGGCGCTTCGTCGCCCCACAGCGAGCCCGTGGCGCCGCGCGGCGTGTCGTCGTCCGACCAGTCGACCTCGGAGGGCTCGGCACCCTGCCCGAGCAGCCGCCTCGCTTCGCGCCGGAAGCCCTCGCGGTCGGCCGCGCCGTCGAGGCGCACGCTGTGGCGCGCCATCAGAACAGCGGCGCCTGCTGCTGCCGTGCCTGGCGCGCGCGGGCCTCGTGCACCGCGCGCGGCCGCGCCGCGGGCCGGTGGCCGTCGACCTGCACGAAGGGCAGCACCTTGCGCGCCGGCAGGTGCAGCCGCTGCAGGTCCTCGGCCCGCAGGCGCCGCACGCGCCGGGCTTGCAGCAGGCTCGCGACCGCCTTGACGCCGAGGCCGGGCACGCGCAGCAGCCATTCGCGGGGGGCCGTGTTGAGGTCGACCGGAAAACGTTCCTCATGCGCCAGCGCCCAGGCGAGCTTGGGATCGACGTCGAGCCGCAGCAGCCCGTCCGGTGCGGCCACGATCTCGTCGTGCGCAAAACCGTAGAAGCGCATCAGCCAGTCGGCCTGGTAGAGCCGGTGCTCGCGCATCAGCGGCGGCGCCTGCAGCGGCAAGGCGCGCGCCGCATCGGGAATCGGGCTGAAGGCCGAGTAGTACACGCGCTTCAGGCGGTAGGCGCCGTAGAGCGTGGCGCTCGACGCCAGGATGCCGCGGTCGTCGGTGGCGTCGGCGCCGACGATCATCTGCGTGCTCTGCCCGGCCGGCGCGAAGCGGGGCGGTTTCACGGCCCTGGGGGCCGCGGCCGGCAGCGCGCGGATCGGCAGCACGCGGCGGGCGTCCTCCTCGCGCTCGTCGATGTGCAGCCGAAGCCGCGCCATCGAGCGCCGGATCGCGCCCTCGTCCTTCTCGGGCGCCAGCGCCTTCAAGCCGGCGGCCGTCGGCAGCTCGACGTTGATGCTCAGGCGGTCGGCGTAGCGGCCCGCGCGCAGCAGCAGCTCGTCGCTGGCATCGGGAATCGTCTTCAGGTGGATGTAGCCGCGGAAGTCGTGGTCTTCGCGCAGCGCGCGGGCCACCTCGACCACCTGCTCCATCGTGTGGTCGGGCGATTTCACGATGCCGCTCGACAGGAACAGGCCCTCGATGCAGTTGCGGCGGTAGAAGTCGAGCGTCAGCTGCACCACCTCGTCGACGCGGAAACGCGCGCGCGGCACGTTGCTGGAGGCCCGGTTGACGCAGTAGAGGCAGTCGTACTGGCAGTGGTTGGTCAGGAGGATCTTGAGCAGCGAGATGCAGCGGCCGTCGGGCGCGTAGCTGTGGCAGATGCCGGCGCCCTCGGTCGAGCCGATCCCGCGGCCGCCGAGCGAGTCGCGCTTGCTCGTGCCGCTGGACGCGCACGAGGCGTCGTACTTGGCGGCGTCGGCGAGGATGGCGAGTTTCTGCTGGAGGTCCATGGGGCGCCAGTTACTGGATGAATAAACAGTATTTTGACCGCGCCGCAAGACCCTCCGCGGCGCGTTGGCATCGGAGCGCAACGAAGCCCGCTACGGCGCGGGCGGCTCCGCCGCAGCGTTGCCCCGCACCCGCTCCAGAATGAAATCGATGAAAGTCCGGATCGCCCGCGTGTGCTGGCGGTTCGGCATGTAGAGCATGTACATCCCGGTGCCGAAGATGCTGAGCCGCCAGTCGTCGAGCGTGGTCAGGACCTCGCCGCGGCGGACGTCGTCCAGCACCACGTAGTCGGGCACCAGCCCGATGCCCAGCCCGGCCAGGATCGCCTGCCGCAGGAACAGGAAGTTCTCCGAGATCAGCGTCGGCTCGAGGATCACCTCGCGCCGCTCCTCGCCCTGGTAGGCCGACACGCGCAGCTGGCGCCCGACCACCGCCGAGGTGACGACCGGCGCGCCCTGCAACTGGTCGAGCTGGGTCGGCAGGCCGTTCGCCTCGGCGTAGCCGCGCGAGGCGCAGGCCACGTAGCGCACCGGCCCGAGCTCGCGCGCCACGAGGTTCTGCGGCGGCTCGGGTATCACGCGGATCGCGATGTCGACCTCGTCGCGCAGCAGGTCCTCGATCCGGTTCTCGAACAGCACGTCGAGCACGATGCCAGGGTACATGCGCTTGAAATCGATCAGCCAGCCCGACATCACAAGCTGGCCGTAGCCGCTCGGCACGCTCAGGCGCACCCGGCCCTGCAGGCTCTGGCCCAGCGTGGTGACCGATTCCCGGGCCGCCAGCAGCTCGCCCTGGATCGCCAGGCCGTGCTGGTAGAGGCGCAGGCCGATCTCGGTCGGCTCGGCGCGCCGAGTGGTGCGGCGCACCAGCTGGGCGCCGACCGAGCGCTCGAGCTGGTTCAGGTGGTAGCTGACGTTGGCGCGGCTCATCTTGAGCCGCCGCGCCGCCGCGCTCAGGTTGCCGGCATCGAGGATCTCGACCAGAAGGGTCAGCGATTGCAGGTCCATGGCCACATTGTGTCAAAAATCCTTTGACAGTCTGTCAATGGTCAATGCAATTGTCAAAGGCCGGAGCCGGGTCAAGAATGCTGGGTTCATCCCGGACCCATCGCCCCGTCAAGCAATCGGAGACACCCCATGGCCCAGACCACCCCCTCTTCCGCCTCCCCCGTGAGCTTCACGCGCCAAGCCGACGTGCTGGTCGTGACCATCGACAACCCGCCGGTCAACGCCTTGGGCGTCGACGTCCGGCGCGGCCTGGCCGCCGCGATCGCCGCGGCCGAGGCCGACGGCGAGGCCAAGGCCGTGCTGATCGTCGGGGCCGGACGCAACTTCATCGCCGGCGCCGACATCCGCGAGTTCGGCCAGACGCCGCAGCCGCCGTCGCTGCCCGAGGTCTGCGCCGCGATCGAGAACTGCAGCAAGCCGGTGGTGGCCGCGATCCAGGGCGCGGCGCTGGGCGGCGGGCTCGAGATCGCGCTGTCGGCCCACTATCGCCTGGCCGTGCCCTCGGCCAAGCTGGGCCTGCCGGAAGTCGCTCTGGGCCTGCTGCCGGGCTCGGGCGGCACGCAGCGCGCACCGCGCCTGATCGGCGCCAAGGCCGCGCTCGAACTGATCTTGAGCGGCCGCCACGCCGGCGCCAAGGAAGCGCTCGCGCTCGGCCTGGTCGATCGCCTCGGCGAAGGCAGCGAGGCCCTGCCCGAAGGCCTGGCCTATGCGCGTGAACTGGTCGCCGCCAAGGCGCCGGTGCGCCGCACGCGCGACGCCCAGGCGCTGGCCGATGCCGAAGCCAGCCGCGCCGCGCTCGAAGCCGCGCGCGCCGACACCGCGAAGAAGAGCCGCGGCCTGTTCTCGCCGATGAAGATCATCGAAGCCGTCGAAGCCGCGCTCACCAAGCCCTTCGACGAAGGCATGGCGCTCGAGCGCAAGCTGTTCCTGCAGTGCATCGACAGCCCGCAGCGGGCCGGCCTGATCCACGCCTTCTTCGCCGAACGCGAGGTGCTCAAGGCGCCGGAGACCAAGGCCGCCAAGCCGCGCGCCCTCGAATCGGCCGGCATCATCGGCGGCGGCACCATGGGCGCCGGCATCGCGGTGGCGATGCTCGACGCCGGCATGCCGGTGACGATGATCGAGCGCGACGATGTGCAGCTCGCGCGCGGCCGCGCCAACGTCGAGAAGGTCTACGACGGCCTGGTCAAGAAGGGCCGCATGACGCCCGAGGCCAAGGACAGCGTGATGGCGCGCTTCTCGGGCTCGACCTCCTACGATGCGCTGGCCAAGGCTGACATCGTGGTCGAGGCGGTGTTCGAGGACATGGCGGTCAAGAAGGCGGTGTTCGCCGAACTCGACCGCGTCTGCAAGCCCGGCGCGGTGCTGGCCACCAACACCTCCTACCTCGACATCGACGAGATCGCGGCCAGCATCTCGCGCCCCGGCGACGTGGTCGGCCTGCACTTCTTCTCGCCGGCCAACATCATGAAGCTGCTCGAGATCGTGGTGCCGGCCAAGGTCAGTGCCGACGTGGTCGCGACCGGCTTCGAGCTGGCGAAGAAACTCAAGAAGGTGCCGGTGCGCGCCGGCGTCTGCGACGGCTTCATCGGCAACCGCATCCTGGCGGTGTATCGCCAGGCAGCCGACCACATGATGGAAGACGGTGCCTCGCCGTACGAGATCGACGCGGCGGTGCGCAACTTCGGCTACCCGATGGGCCCGTTCCAGGTCTCGGACCTGGCCGGCGGCGACATCGGCTGGGCCACGCGCAAGCGCAAGGCCGCCACGCGGGACCCCCAGGCGCGCTACGTGCAGGTGGCCGACCGCATCTGCGAACGCGGCTGGTTCGGCCAGAAGACCCAGCGCGGCTACTACCTCTATCCCGAAGGCGCACGCACCGGCCAGCCCGACCCCGAAGTGCTCGCCATCATCGATGCCGAGCGCCAGCGCGCCGGCATCACGCCGCGCAGCTTCAGCGAGGACGAGATCATGCGCCGCTACATGGCGGCCATGATCAACGAGGGCGCCAATGTCGTGCACCAGCGCATCGCGCTCAGGCCGCTCGACGTCGATGTCACCTTCCTCTACGGCTATGGCTTCCCGCGCTTTCGCGGCGGGCCGATGAAGTACGCCGACATGGTGGGCCTGCCGAAGGTGCTGGCCGACATCCGCGAATTCGCCAAGCAGGACCCGGTGTTCTGGAAGCCCTCGCCGCTGCTGGTGGATCTGGTGGAGCGCGGCGCTGATTTCGCCAGCTTGAATCAATCCGAGTAATCGCCCAAGTCCATCTCAGGAGACACCCCATGCGCGAAGCCGTCATCCTTTCCACCGCCCGCACCCCGCTCACCAAGGCGCACCGCGGCGAATTCAACATCACGCCGGGCGCCACGCTCGCCGCCTTCGCGGTCAAGGCCGCGGTCGAGCGCTCGGGCCTGGACCCGGCGCTGATCGAGGACGCGATCCTCGGCTGCGGCTACCCCGAAGGCACGACCGGGCGCAACATCGCGCGCCAGAGCATCATCCGCGCCGGCCTGCCGATCTCGATCGCCGGCACCACGGTCAACCGCTTCTGCGCCTCGGGCCTGCAGGCGATCGCGATGGCCGCCGGCCGCATCGTGGTCGACGGCGCCCCGGCGATGATCGCGGGCGGCGTCGAGAGCATCTCGCAGATCCGCACCCGCAGCGCCACCGATGCCGGCGACAGCGGCATCGACCCCTGGATCCAGGAGCACAAGCCGGCGCTCTACATGGCGATGATCGAGACCGCCGACATCGTGGCCCAGCGCTACAACATCGGCCGCGAAGCGCAGGACCGCTTCTCGGCCGAGAGCCAGCGCAAGACCGAAGAGGCGCAGCTCGCCGGCCGCTACAAGGAAGAGATCGTGGCCTGCACCACCACGATGGCCGTGACCGACAAGGAGACCAAGGCCGTCACGCATCGTGAAGTGACCGCCACCGAGGACAACTGCAATCGCCGGGGCACCACCTACGAGGCGCTCGCCAAGCTGAAGCCCGTGATGGGCGATGACAAGTTCATCACCGCCGGCAATGCCTCGCAGCTGTCGGACGGCGCCTCTGCCTGCGTGCTGATGGAAGCCAAGGACGCGGAGCGCGCCAACCTCAAGCCGCTGGGCGCCTTCCGCGGCCTCGCCGTGGCCGGCTGCGAGCCCGACGAGATGGGCATCGGCCCGGTGTTCGCCGTGCCCAAGCTGCTGGCGCGCCATGGCCTCAAGGTCGACGACATCGACCTGTGGGAGCTCAATGAAGCCTTCGCCTCGCAATCGATCTACTGCCAGGAGAAGCTGGGCATTCCGTCGGAGCGGCTCAACGTCGACGGCGGCGCGATCTCCATCGGCCATCCCTTCGGCATGACCGGCGCACGGCTCGCGGGCCACGTGCTGATCGAGGGCAAGCGGCGCGGCGCGAAGTACGCGGTGGTGACGATGTGCATTGCGGGCGGCATGGGCGCGGCGGGATTGTTTGAGATCTATTGAGACCTTGCGGGACAGACCAAGAAACTGCGCAGCAGTTTTTGCTCTGTCCTCAACTGACTAGAAGGACCCACCATGGACCTGAACTTCACCCCCGAAGAAGAAGCCTTCCGCAGCGAAGTGCGCGCCTTCCTGGCCGACAAGCTGCCGGCCCGCCTCTCCGACAAGGTCGCCACCGGCAGGCATCTGTCGAAGGCCGACATGCAGGAATGGCATGCCATCCTCAACGCCCGCGGCTGGCTCGCCAACCACTGGCCCGAACAGTACGGCGGCCCGGGCTGGACCGCGGTCGAGAAGTTCATCTTCGAGAACGAATGCGCGCTCGCCCATGCGCCGCGCATCGTGCCTTTCGGCGTCAACATGCTCGGCCCGGTGCTGATCAAGTACGGCAACGAGGCGCAGAAGCGCCACTGGCTGCCGCGCATCCTCGACGGCAGCGACTGGTGGTGCCAGGGCTACTCCGAACCCGGCGCGGGCTCCGACCTGGCCTCGGTCAAGACCCAGGCGGTGCGCGGCATCGACGCCCAGGGCGACCACTACATCGTCAACGGCCAGAAGACCTGGACCACGCTCGGCCAGCACGCCGACATGATCTTCTGCCTGGTGCGCACCAACCGCGAAGCCAAGAAGCAGGAAGGCATCAGCTTCCTGCTGATCGACATGAAGTCGCCCGGCGTCGAGGTGCGGCCGATCATCACGCTCGACGGCGAGCACGAGGTCAACGAGGTGTTCTTCTCCGACGTGCGGGTGCCGGCCGAGAACCTGGTCGGCGAGGAAGACAAGGGCTGGACCTGCGCCAAGTACCTGCTGACCTACGAGCGCACCAACATCGCGGGCGTCGGCTTCTCGGTGGCTGCGATGGCGCAGCTCAAGGCGATTGCCGCCAGGCAACGCAAGAACGGCCGCCCGCTGGCCGAGGATCCGGCCTTCGCCGCGCGCATGGCCCGGGTCGAGATCGACCTCGAGAACATGAAGACCACCAACCTGCGCGTGATCGCGGCGGTGGCCGGCGGCGGCGTGCCGGGGGCCGAGAGCTCGATGCTGAAGATCCGCGGCACCGAGATCCGGCAGGAGATCTCGTCGCTGGCGCGGCGTGCGATGGGCGCGCAGGCGCGGCCCTTCGTGGCCGAGGCGCTCGAGGACGGCTTCGACGGCCATCCGTTCGGCCCCGAGTATTCGGCCGCCGCGGCGGCGCGCTATTTCAACAACCGCAAGCTGTCGATCTTCGGCGGCTCCAATGAAATCCAGAAGAACATCATCTCCAAGATGATCCTGGGGCTCTGAAGGCAACGCCATGAATTTCGAACACAGCGAAGACCGGCGCATGCTCGCCGACAGCCTGAACCGCTTCATCGCGGAACAGTACGCCTTCGACACGCGCGACCGCATCGCGAAATCGCCCGAAGGCTTCAGCGCCGATATCTGGCGCCAGTTCGCCGAGCTCGGCGTGATCGGCGCGCTGTTCGGCGAGGCCGACGGCGGCTTCGGTGGCGGCGGCTTCGATATCGCGGTGGTCTTCGAGGCGCTGGGCCGCGGCCTGGTGGTCGAGCCGCTGCTGGGCGCCGTGATGGCCGGCGAGGCGATCTCGGCCGCGGGCAACGAGACGCAGAAGGCCCTGCTGGCCGAAATCATCGGCGGCACCACGATCGCGACGCTGGCCCACGACGAGGCCGGCAGCCACTACGAACTCGCGCGCGTCGAGACGCGTGCCGCGCGAAGCGCTGACGGCTGGGTGCTCGACGGCGCCAAAGTGGTGGTGCAGCAGGGCGCGCAGGCCGACCTGTTCGTGGTCTCGGCGCGCACCGCGGGTGCGGTCGACGACGAAGCCGGCATCTCGCTGTTCCTGGTGCCGGCGAAGACCGCCGGCCTGGCGGTGCGAGAGTGCCCCGCGATCGATGGCGGCCGCGTGGCCGAGCTCCGCTTCGACAAGCTCGCGCTCGGCGCCGATGCACTGCTCGGCACCGAAGGGCAGGCCCACGCCACGCTGGAGCGCGCCATCGGCCGCGGCGTGCTCGCCCTGTGCGCCGAGGCGCTGGGCGCCATGGAAGCGGCCAAGACCGAGACGCTCGAGTACCTGCGCACGCGCAAGCAGTTCGGCATGCTGATCGGCAGCTTCCAGGCGCTGCAGCACCGCATGGCCGACCTGCTGCTCGAGATCGAGCAGGCCCGCTCGGCGGTCATCAACGCGGCAGCGGCCATCGACGCCGACCGCGTGACGCGCGAGCGCGCGCTGTCGGCGGCCAAGTTCAGCATCGGCCGCATCGGCTCGCTGGTGGCCGAAGAGAGCATCCAGCTGCACGGCGGCATCGGCATGACCTGGGAACTGCCACTGGCCCACTACGCCAAGCGCCTGGTCATGATCGACCACCAGCTCGGCGACGAGGACCACCACCTGCAGCGCTACATCGCGCTCGGCAAGGAGGTCCACTGATGAACGGCGCGCTGCCGCTCGCGGGCGTCCGCGTGCTCGACCTCTCGCGCATCCTGGCCGGCCCCTGGTGCGGCATGGTGCTGGCCGATTTCGGCGCCGAGGTGATCAAGGTCGAGCACCCGGTGCGCGGCGACGACACGCGCGACTGGGGCCTGCGCGTCGGCAACACCGAGACCGCCTACTTCAACAGCGTCAACCGCAACAAGCGCTCGGTCGCGATCGACCTGCAGACCGCCGAAGGCCAGGAGATCGTGCGCGAGCTGGTCAAGAAGTGCGACGTGCTGATCCAGAACTTCAAGTTCGGCGGCATCGACAAGCTCGGCCTGGGCTACGAGGCCCTGCGCGAGATCAACCCGGGCCTGGTCTATTGCTCGATCTCGGGCTACGACCGCACCGGCCCCGAGGCCGCGCGCCCCGGCTACGACCTGGTGGTGCAGGGCGAGGCCGGCCTGATGGCGATCAACGGCGAAGCCGACCAGCCGCCGCTCAAGTTCGGTGTCGCCGCGGTCGACCTGTTCACCGGCATGTACTCGGCGCAAGCCATCCTGGCGGCGCTGTTCGAACGCCAGAAGACCGGCCGTGGCCGCCACGTCGAGATGGCGCTGTTCGACTGCGGCCTGATGATCACGGCCTACTACGGCCTCGAGGCGCTGCTGCTGGGCGAAGACCCGCCGCGTTACGGCAACGCGCATCCGTCGATCGTGCCCTACGGCGTGTTCGACGCCGAAGACGGACCGCTGGTGATCACGGTCGGCAACAACAGCCAGTTCGCGCGCTTCTGCACCGACGTGATCGAGCGGCCCGACCTCGCGGCCGACGAGCGCTTCAAGACCAACATCCTGCGTTCCGCCAACCGCGCGGCGCTGATGCCCGAGATCAACCGCGAGCTCGGCCGTCGCAAGCGCGGCGCGCTGCTCGCGCAGCTGACCCGCTCGGGCATCCCGTGCGGCGAGGTGCTCGGTCTGCTCGAGGCGCTGCAATCGAAGCGCGCCACCGAGGCCGGCCTCGTGACCACGCAGCCGCATCCGGTGGCCGGCACGGTCAACGTGCTGGCCCCGCCCTACCGCTTCGACGGCGAGCGGCTGCCGGTGCGCAATGCACCGCCCCAGCTCGGCGAAGGCACGCACGAGGTGCTGCAGTCGCTGCTCGGCCTGTCCGACGAAAAGCTCTCGCAACTGAAATCCAACGGTGTCCTCTGACGCCACTGAACCGTACCCAATGTCCTTTCGCCTTCCCGTTTCCGTTCGCAATCCGGCGCGCCGCGCCCTGCTCTCCCTGGCACTGCCGCTTCTCGCCGGCGGCGCCTTCGCCCAGGCTTTTCCGACCAAGCCGATCACCATCATCGTGCCCTTCCCGGCCGGCGGCCCGACCGACGTCGCGACCCGCATCATCGGCCAGAAGATGGCGCAAGGCCTCAAGCAGCCGGTGCTGATCGACAACCGCGGCGGCGCCTCCGGCACCATCGGCGCAGCGATCGCGGCCAAGGCGGCGCCGGACGGCTACACGCTCGTGATGCTGGCCACGCCGACCCTGCTGGCCGGCCACCTCTACGGCCCGACCAGCTACGACATCTTCAAGAACTTTACGCCGGTCGGCACCACCTACGACCTGCCGATCGTGATGGTCGTGAACCCGAAGGCGCTGCCCGAGGTCACCGGCCTGCAGCAGCTGATCGCCAAGGCCCGTGCCGACGGCGGCAAGTTCAACTACACCACCGCGGGCGCCGGCAGCTTCGGCCACCTGACGACCGAAAGCCTCAAGAACGTGGGCAAGTTCGAGATGCAGCACGTGCCCTACCGCGGCAGCGCGCCGGCCGTGACCGACCTGATCGGCGGCCAGGTGCCGATGATGTTCTCGGACCTGATCGCGGTGCTGCCGCACATCCGCTCGGGCACCCTGCGCGCGATCGCGGTCGGCTCGTCGAAGCGGCTGAGCCTGCTGCCCGATGTCAAGACGGTGGCCGAACAGGGCTTCCCCGGTTTCGACGCGACTTCGTGGGGCGGCATGCTGGCACCGGCCGGCACGCCCAAGGACGTGATCGCACGCCTGAACACCGAACTGAAGAAGGCATTGGCCGACAAGGAAGTACAGGAGAAGCTCGAGGGCGTAGGCACCTTCGCGGCTTTCCAGACGCCCGAGCAGATGAGCGCGCGCATGCGCCAGGACTACGAGCGCTGGGGCAAGGTCATCCGCGACAACAACATCAAGAACCAGTAGACACGGTAGGCGCCGGCGCCGGGCCGGCGCATGATGGCAAGGAAGAAACTGCAGGAGACACGACCCATGAGCAGCCGCATCGAACCCCGGGCCGCAGCGCCCTTCAGCGCATCGTTTCCGATCCGCAGCCTCGACGACATCCGCAGGCTCGAGGCCACGCCGCTGGCCGATGCGCTCACGGTGCGCAGCACCTACGAGATCTTCCGCAATGCCGGCGCCGCCTTCGGCGACAAGACCGCGCTGACCTTCCTGCGCAGCGGCGATCCGGCGGACGAACCGATCCGCTGGTCCTATGCCCAGCTGCTGGCCGGCATCCACCAGACCGCGAACCTGCTGCACCGGCTCGGCGTCGGCCCCGACGACGCGGTGGCCGTGCTGCTGCCGGGCTGCCTCGACTACCACCTCGCGCTGTGGGGCGGCGAGGCGGCCGGCATCGTGCAGCCTCTCAACCCGCTGCTGACCGACGACAAGCTGGTTGCGCTGATGACCGCGGGCCGCGCCAAGGTGCTGATCGCCTACGGCTCCGATGCCGACTCCGGCATGTGGGCCAAGGCGATGCGGCTGCGCGGCCAGGTGCCGACGCTCACGACGCTGCTGCGCGTCGCGCCGCACGACGAGGCGCCCGGCAGCGCGGACGAACTGCCCGCGGGCGTGGCCGACTTCGGCGCCCTGCGCGCCGCCGAGCCCGACGACCGGCTCGTGAGCGGCCGCGACATCGCGCCGGGCGACATCGCCGCCTACTTCCACACCGGCGGCACCACCGGCGCGCCCAAGCTCGCCCGCCACAGCCACGGGGCGCAGGTCTTCACCGCCTGGGCCAGCGTCAACATGACCGGCCAGGGCCCGAACGACGCATCGATCAACGGCTACCCGCTGTTCCACGTGGCCGGCGTGCTGCCGGCCTCGCTGGCCTCGCTGTCGGCCGGCGTCGAAGTCATCATCCCGACCACCACGCTGCTGCGCAACAAGCAGGTGCTGGCCAACTACTGGCGGCTGGTCGAGAAGTACCGGCCGACCTCGCTGTCGGCGGTGCCGACGGTGCTCGCGGCGCTGGCCAACGTGCCGCTGGACGGCGCCGACATCTCGTCGATCAACTACTGCCGCACCGGCGCGGCGGTGCTCGCGCCCGAGCTCGCCGCGCGCTTCGAGCGCCTGTTCGGCCTGCACGTGCACGAGAGCCTCGGCATGACGGAGATGGCCGGGATCTCGACCATCACGCCGCCGGGCGTGGTCGGCCCCGCGGGCTGCGTCGGCTTCCGCCTGCCCTATTCGCAGCTGCGCATCGTGGCGCTCGACGAACACGGCAACGCCAGCGAGCGCGACCTGCCCGTGGGCGAGCAGGGCATGGTGCTGTTCAAGTCGCCGAACCTGTTCTCGGGCTTCGTCGATCCGGCCGACAACGCCAAGGCTTTCACCGCCGACGGCTGGCTGGCCACCGGCGACCTCGGCTGGCTCGACGCCGAGGGCCGGCTCAACCTCAGCGGCCGCTCGAAGGACCTGATCATCCGCAGCGGCCACAACATCGACCCGAAGGTGATCGAGGACGCGCTCGGCGCCCATCCCGCGGTGCAGCTGTGCGCCGCGGTCGGGGCGCCCGATGCCTATGCGGGCGAGCTGCCGGTGGTTTTCGCGACCCTGATCCCGGGCGCCTCGGCGAGCGAGTCCGAACTGCTCGACTTCACGGCCGCGCGGGTCGACGAAGCCCCGGCCAAGCCGCGTTCGGTGATCGTCATCGAGACCATGCCGATGACCAACGTCGGCAAGATCTACAAGCCCGAGCTGCGCGCGATGGCCGCGCGCAAGGTCGCCACGGCGATGGTCGACGAAGCCTGCGCGGCGCTCGGCATCGCCAGCCCGGCGCGGCCGCAGGTGCAGGCCGACGGCGACAGCGCGCTGCGGGTGCTCATCGATGCGGCCGCCACCGGCACGCAGGCCGAATCGCTGCGACTGCAGCTGCACGATGCGCTGGGACGGCTGCCGTTCAAGACGCAGGTGCTGCTGAAGTAGCCCCACTTTCAAGAAACCGAACCGGAGACAAGCCTTGACCCCCCTGCTCTCGAACCGCCGCGCGTGGCTCTGCGCCGCCGCCCTCTGCGCCATCGCGCCCGCCCAGGCGCAACAGGCCTACCCGAACAAGCCGATCAAGATGGTCGTTCCCTTCGCCGCCGGCGGCGCCACCGACGTGCTGGCACGCGTGATCGGCGAGAAGATGGCGGCCGGCATGGGCCAGCCCGTGATCATCGACAACAAGCCCGGCGCCGCCGGCATCATCGGCACCGACGCGGTCGCCAAGGCGGCACCGGACGGCTACACGATCGTGCTGTCGCTCAGCAACTCCCTGCTGACCAACCAGTTCCTCTACGAGAAGCTGCCCTACGACACGCAGCGCGACCTCACGCTGGTCTACCAGATCGCGATGGCCCCGCTGGTGCTGGTGGTGCATCCGAGCGTGCCGGTCAAGACCGGCCCCGAGCTGCTCCAGTACGCCAGCGCCCACAAGGGCAAGCTGGCCTACGGCTCGTACGGCGTGGGCGCCTATCCGCACCTGGCCGGCGCCCACATGAGCCTGACGCAGAAGGCCGACATGAACCATGTCGCCTACAAGGGCGAGGCGCCGATGCTGCAGGACCTGATCGGCGGCCAGATCCAGATGGCCTACGCCAGCGCGCTGGTGGCCAAGCCGCACATCGAGGCCGGCAAGCTCAAGGCCATCGGCGTCACGGGCGAACGCCGGATGAGCACGCTGCCCAACGTGCCGACACTGGCCGAGCAGGGCCTGAAGGACGAGGCCTACCGGGTCACCGGCTGGCTGGCGATCGCCGCGCCGGCCAACACGCCGAAGCCGATCGTGCAGCGGCTGGCCGACGAGGTGCGCAAGGCGACGCAGCAGCCCGACGTGCAGGCCAAGGTCGCAGCGATGGGCTTCGAGATCAAGGACAGCTCGCCCGAGGCATTCGCGGCCGCGTACCAGAAGGAGCGCCCGATCTGGGAGCGCCTGATCAAGCAATCGGGCGCCAAGCTCGAGTGAACTCACATCCAGACTGAAGGAGTGCCAACCATGAAGATTCTTGTTCCCGTCAAGCGGGTCGTCGACTACAACGTCAAGGTGCGCGTGAAGAGCGACGGCACCGGTGTCGATATTGCCAACGTCAAGATGAGCATGAACCCCTTCGACGAGATCGCCGTCGAAGAAGCCGTGCGCCTGAA